>JAKIUH010000025.1 GCA_021647685.1 Bacteroidales bacterium | reverse complement strand
TTCGGTTTTAATTTCTAAAAATGCTTTTTTAAGTATTTTTTTTATGATTTCCCGCTTATTACTCTCAATTGCATCCGGAAGCTCCGGATTGCTTGCAATACTTATGATATTTTTGTGCTTGTTATTATATATTCCTGATTTTATGGTTGTTGGCATAGCAATTTCAACTATTGTATCATAAGCCGATTCTTCAATAAGTTTTTGTCCGGTAGCTACAATATCAAATATTTCAGCACTACTTTTTTCTTTATATTTAGAATCTTGATAGACAACCGATAAGGTATTGCAGGCAATAGCAATGTAATCTGCTGCAAAATTTTCTTGCATGGATTTAAGTGCTCTGTCAAAAATTTCAACTTGCATATTTTTATTCATTGTTCTATATCCCTGACCTCGTTTATATTGTGCATTAAAAAACAATATATCCAAATTGTAATTATGAATAAGCCTAACAAAATCTGCCATAATACTTAAACCTCCCAAGCCGGAGTCAGTAAAAATTATTCTTTGTTTATTCATAGTACTTTATATTCTGGTTTTTCCCATTTTCCGGTAGTAAGCGATTTAAAAAGTGCTTCAATAATGGCTGTATTTTTCAAAGAATCTTCTAAAGAAACGGCAAGCTCCGTACGATTAATAATTGCTTGCGAAAAAGCATCTGCCTGAATTGTGTACTGATTTATGGGCTCAATTTCTATAATTTCCGAATCTTTTCCAAACAAATCGCCTTTTTTAATATAAATTTTACTTTGGTACTTATCCGGTGCATTAAATGGAATGAATAGTTCCAACATTTTTTCAGTACCGAAAAACTGCATCCTTTGATAAGGAACTATTTGTGTTCCAATAGTAAAATTTGCTTGTCCCGAAGGAAATTTTAAAATTGCAGAGCTTAAAATATCTACTCCCGATTGTTTATCATATTCCGCCAATGCAATAACTTTTAAGGGTTCTTCATTAAAAATATATCGTGAAGTAAAAACCGGGTAACAGCCAATATCCCATATTCCGCCTCCACCTTCTTTGTATTTGTAGCGAATATCGTTTCTATCGGTATGATAATAGCTGAAAAAGCCTTGAATTGTTTTTAAAGTTCCTATTTTTCTTTCATCAATGAGTTGTTTGGCTTTTATCCATTGCGGATGCGTTTTTACCATAAAAGCTTCGGATACTTTTAAACCGGCTTCTTTTGCAACTTTAATTATTTTTTGAACATCTGCCACCGATAGCGCCATTGGCTTTTCACACAATACATGCTTGCCGGCTTTTAATGCTTTAATCGTCCATTCTACATGCAAATGATTAGGCAAAGGAATATAAACTGCCTGAATATCTTTATTCCTTAGTAAGGCTTCGTAAGAAGTATAAGCAAAAGGTATATTAAGCCGTTTTTGTGCATTTTGTGCTTTTTCATCATTTCTTGATGCAATAGCATAAACTTCGGAGTATTTTGATAATTGCATTGCCGGAATTACTTTTTCGCAAGCAATTTTAGCTGTTCCAAGTATTCCCCATTTTATTTTATCCATATTTATTCGGCACTTAATTTAGCAATTCTTTTTATTACAAAGTTATAATCTGTGCTATCTATATCATCGCCCGACAATCGTATAAACTCATTATAATAATCCAATGCTTTGACATTATCTTTTAATTGCTCATAAGTTTTAGCCATATAAAGAATTACTCCGGTATTATCCGGTGAATTGGCAAGAGCTGTTTTAAAATCATCAATCGCTTTTTTGTATTTAGCAAAATCATAATACAAAATGCCTCTGTTGTATATAGCCAGAAAATACTCAGGGTCTAAATCAATGCATTGAGAATAATATTTTTCAGCATTTTTAAAGTCTTTTAAACGATAATATTCGTAACCCAAATTGTTGTAGGTATATTTATAATCATCTTTATATTTAAGACTGATTTTGTAATCACGAATGGCTTCTTGAATACTGTCAAAATAATCCAAAACATAAGCTCTGCAAAAATAATTATAGTAAGAAGCAGGTTCCAATTGTACCAATTTATTAAAATCATAATATGCTGAGTCATACATTTCCAGTTCACTATAGAGCCAACCTCTTTCGTTTAAATATTCTTGATTATCCGGTTCTTCTTCAAGAGCAAGTGAATAGTAATTAATCGCTTTGCGTGTTTTACTTTCATTTTTTGCTTGTGTTGCTAAATTAGCATAATCAGGATAAAAATCAGGGTCTGATGATTTGATAAGTTTATAATATATACTTGCCGAATCGGGCATATTCATTGCTAAAAATATTTGGCGTTTGTTTTCTAATAAGGATACATCATCAGGAAAAATGGCGAGTGCTTTGTCAATATATATTTTAGCTTGACGATAATCTTTTTTGTTTAAATATATTTGGCTTAAATAGTTAAGCGCAATATAGCTTTCATAAATTTCGTTCGATTCGGTCAGGTATTTTACTGCTTTAGCAGTATCTTTTTTATTCAAGTATATTTCAGCCAACAATATAAGTGCCTCATTATTATTTTTGTCTTGATATCTTGAACTTAATAAAGTTTTGATGGCTTGATTGGTATCTTCCATAGCCAGATAACTTTTCGCAATATCATAATTGAGGTAAAATCTTGTAGAGTCTGTTTCAATGGTTTTTTGAAAATACTCAATAGCCTCACTATATTCTTCTGTGGCAAACAAACGAAAAGCCTCATCTTGTAAGGAGTTTGCATCTGTAGTATCTACTTCGCCTGTTATCAGGCATTTTATTTTATAAAATAAGTCTGTACTTTGTTTTTTATCAGATTTATCTGTAGTATAGTATGCTACTATATACGCCAAAGCAACAGTAAATATAATCAATAGGAATTTTTTCATTACAGGATGATTTTTACAAAACATTTAAAATTACAAAAAAAAAGTTAGCCGGAATGATTTTTTAGCAGATACTTGAAAAAAATGTAAAAACTTCGTAAATTGTAATAACTTAAAAAAGGATATTATGGAAAATCGATTGGTTACTATTGCTACTCTGAAAAAAACGGATGCTGATTTACTAAATAAGCAACTTACCGAAGAACAAATTGATTGCATGCTTTCTCCTGCTAAAGCAGTTAAAGCAAATGAGCTTAATGGTTATCGGGTTAAAGTAAGAATGAAAGACCGCAAAAAAGCCATTAGAATTTTGGAAACTTTTATTGAACTCTATGGCATAGAAACCATTGAAGGGGATACTTTTTCAAAAGAAATAGAACGGATTTTGGTTCCGGTGGATTTTTCCGAAAATTCAATAAGAGCCTGTGACTATGCCATTGGTATTGCCGAAAAACTACATGCAGAGGTCATGTTAATGCATTCTTATTTTTTTCCGGTAATTAATTCTATTGATTACGGAGATGGTTTAAGCTATGTTGTAAATTTAAACGATACCATTACCGAAATTGCCAATAAAGCTCAAGAAAAATTGCTCAATTTATTTAACGAACAGAAAAAGAAGATTGAAAAAAACAACTTTAAGCATGTAAAACTTAATTTTACTTTAACCAATGGAAATCCGGCAAACGAAATTATTAATGTTTATAAAAAATATTTGCCTGATTTAATTGTTATGGGAGCACGTGGTTTGAGCCGGGAAGAAAAAGAATATTTTGGAAGTATTACAGCTTCTACTATCGAAGATACAGATGTTCCTGTATTGGCAATTCCCGAAACTGCCAATTATAAATTTTCGGGCAAGATAAACATTTTATATGCTACAAATTTTGATGAATCGGATTATAAAGCCTTAAAAAAACTAATGACCTTAATTTATCTTTTCGATGTTAAAATTCATTTGGTACATATCGGGGTACAGGAAAATGAAAAATTAGAAAAAATTGAACAGATAAAAACTATTTTTACTAATTTATATCCGGGCTATGAATTTAATTGTCATATCATTGAATCGCATGATGTAATAAAGCCTTTATCTGAATTTATTCAGCAAAACAACATTGATATAATTGCTCTAACTACGCATAAGCGTAATTTTATTACTCGTTTTTTCAAGCCAAGTATGGCAAAAAAAATGTTGTTTCAAATTAATGCACCTTTGTTGGTTTTTCATGCTTAATTGACAAGTTTAAATTTACTTGTACTGTACACAAAATTGTCGTAAATCAGGAGGTATTAAAAAAACAAAACTTTTTTTATTGCAGCCAAAAACCTACAGAAACCCCCAGTATTGTACCGATTACATAACCTAAAATACCCACTAAAACTGCCGGTGTAATGGCTTTTCGCATTTTAAAGGTAGCCGCCATAGGTACGGCAGTTGCCGGTCCGCCAACATTGGCACACGAAGCTACGGCAATTTCTTTTAAACTGAATTTGAATAGTTTACCAAAAATTAGTAAAAAAATAAATTGAATAAGTACGGTGAAAAATGCAAACAAAAGAATACCCGGTCCGGCAAGCAGCACATCTTTGGGGTTGGCAGCGGCACCCACTACTGCAAGAAAGACATACAAAAAGAACATACCAATATTAAAAGCAGTTTTTTCAAATTTACGAAGTGTTCTCGGGAAAATATTGGCTGCAAGTGTAATAATTAAAGTAATCACCAAAATAGTTAAGTTAATTTCTGTATGAAAGGCTTTTTTAATTATCGGTGTAAGCCAAAAACCCAGAGCAGCAACTATTCCGGCAATTGTTAAGGAATAAGTAATTGATTCTAAATCGCCTTTTGCTTGATTTTGTGTTTTTTCCAGCTTTTCTGCTTCTGTTTCGGCAAGTTCGGTGTATTCGGGAAAATATTTTTTTAGTAAAGGCAAAAACGGAACTATAAATAAAAAAACAATATAAAAATGAATAAAAAAATTGTCCACGGCAATGGTTGTGGCAAATAAACTGCTTGTGCTAAAATCCAAAGTTTCGGCAGCAGCCACAAAATTAACACTTCCGCCTACTAAAGTGGCTATAAACACCCCGGCTATTTTAAAACCCTCTTCACCTAGATTTACAATATAAAAACTTATAATGGCACCTATAACAATTCCCAAAGCTCCCAACAAATAGATAATAATTAACCTGCCCGACTCTTTTACGATTTTTATAATGTTTGCATTAAAAAGCAATAAGGGGATAGCCATTGGAATTAGGTATTTAAAAATAAAATCATAAACAGGAACTGATATTTTATCGTCTGATGCTGATGGAACTACATGAAACATAGCTAATAATGACATTAAAATAATTGTAACCACAATACCGGCTATGCTTCCGAACCATTTCTTTTTTTCTCCGTATAAGCCAAATGCAACTGTGGCTAATAATGTTGCCCAAAGCATAAAATGATTGTTGGGGGTGATAATTGAGTTCATAAGTTAAGCTTTTGCTGATTTTGAAAAAATTTGCTGAATAAATATCCCTGAGATAATAAATATTAGTCCGTAAATAGTAGTATTATAAATATTTTCTCCCAAAATAAGATGTATCCACAAAAGAGAAAAAAATGGTGAAATGAATACCAAATTACTGATTTTATCACTTCTTTTTGCCAATTTTAATGCTTTAAGCCACAAAACATAAGTAATGCTCATTTCAAAAAAGCCGGTATATACGGCTGCAAGTATTCCTTTGAATTCAGGTATTTGAAAATCTGAAAAAAAGAAAAGTGCAAAACCTATAAAAAAAACAGAAAAGAAGAAGCTTAAAGTAAGTTTTTGAATTTCAGAGCGCTTATCTTTAATATTGTATATCCAAAACAAAGCCCAAATTACAGAACTTCCGGTAGCTAACAATATCCCGACAGGTTGTTGAATATCAATGCTGAAAGAAGCACCTCGTAAACTAATTAAATATACTCCGAAAAAACTCACAAATGCTGCTAACAAACTTATAATATTCAGTTTTTGCTTTAGCAAAAGTGCAGACAGTAAAACAAGCATAATAGGCCATGTATAATTTAAAGGTTGAGCAAGTTGTGCCGGTAAAATACTATATGCCTTAAGTAAAACCATATAATAAGCAAAGGGGTTTAAAAAACCCAAAATCAAAGAATATAAATATTGCTTTTTTGAATAACTAAAAAGCTCTTTGTATTGATTTTGAATAAATAGAATGGTAAGCAATACTAAAAAAGAACTGAGTGCCGAAAAAAATAAAAGATGAATAAAATCCATATACTGCAAAGCAATTTTAAATGCAACTGCCGCAGTTGACCAAAACATAATTGCAAATAAAACAAGAATATATACTTTTTGAGCCGGTTTCATTACTAAAAATAAAAAATGCCGAATAAATCGGCATTCACAATTATTTCTTATCTGTAAATTTTAATAACTTTCAATATCAAAATTAATATTTGAATAATCACTTTCAATAAAATTAAAATCTAAACCCGAAAGTTCTTCAAAGTCCTGCCCGTATTCCAGCATATCTTCATCGAAATACAGCCAGTTAATTTCCAATTCATAATCATCTTGTTTTGATAGAGGCACCAAATGATTAATAAGCCTCATTAATGCTTTGGTAGTGCTTGAATTAAAATATTCAAAATGCAAATTAACCGTGGTTTTTTTCTGCGGATTTTTTATATATTCTTGAATCCATTTTAATAATGGACCAAATACCAAGTCTGTATCTTCGGGAGTTGATCTTCCTTTTATTTCAATCAACCCTTTGTCTGCATCCATGTGAATCAATGGCGATTTTTGCGTTGCGGCAATAAGTAATCTTTCCATTTTATCTAATTGTTAATAAATTACTTATAAGCAATAAAAACAATATAATTGCTTAATTTCTTTTTAAAAGTTGTGTAAATATACTGGTTTTATGGAATTATTACAAATAGTTTAAAGATTTCTTAAAAATTGATACGATAAAATTTTCTTTTAGTATGAGAAACATCCAATATTGAAGAAAATATTTGTCATACATTTTTTCAAAAAACAGTATTCAAAAAAATATTTTATATTTGTTCATCCTAATTTTTAAAACATATTTTTATGAAATCTCAAAAACCATTTTTATCCGTTGGATATATCGGAATTGTTGTTGTTTTGTTAGCACTTATTATTATGAGTGTTTTTCCGCGCATAGTACCCTATATGGCAGAAGGTTTCAGAACGCCCATAATATTTTTTGAGTTTGTGCGGACTGTTGGCGAAACCCAAAGACTTTTTGGAATGTTTGCCGGATTTTTACCGGATGATAATATAGTGCAGCAAATGAATCTTGGAAATAAAATTGATTTTATTTATGCTTTTGTTTACGGTACTTTCTTATTTCTTTTTGCCCGTAAATTGCTTAAAATTTCAGGGAAAAAAATTTTTATTGCAGTTATGGTTTTGGCGGTTGTAGCTATGGTTTTTGATTGGTTGGAGAATATTAAATTAATCAGCATTACCGAAAAACTTGCCGATGGAAGTTTTCAGGACGATTTGGACATGTTGCATATTTATACTTGGATAAAATGGGGAAGTTTGGCTGTTAGTTTTTTAATTCTATCCGATTGGTTTTTTAAAGGCGGAACTATTTCAAAAATTTTCAGCTTTATTGCTTGGTCGCCTGCAGTTTTTGGGATTTTGGCATATCGCTATCCGGGTTTTTACAGTGAATTGTTTGCTTTTTCTATTATGATAATGTTTGTGGGTACTATTATTTATTGTTTTGTTTATAAGCAGCACGAGTAGGATTGTAAATTTGATAACCGGTCAGAAAGTTAAGCCGATAAATATTATCAGATGCTGCTTGACAGTTGTCAGGTAATTGCAGATAAAACTTGTGTTATGTCAATCAGTTATACCAATACTTTTATAGTACTTTTTTTACTTAAACGCATATTTTTATAATCAATTCCGGTGATTAAATTAATACAGGACTGTTTTCCCTGCTCAAAACTTCCAAATTTGCTGTGTAAATTTAGTGCTTGTGCGCCGTTTAGTGTTGCCCATTTTATTAATTCGTGTAAAGGTATTTCAGGAAAATAGTTTTGAATAGTTTTTAATTCTTCCAAAATGGATAGTTGCGTATTTGAAGCCAAAGAGTCAGTTCCAATACAACATTTTTGATTTTCACGATAAAATAATTGAATATCCGGTAAGCTATTTTCTATATAAAGGTTTGCATTAGGACAGAAAGTCCAATAGATATTTTTTAGCTTGGTATTTGCTTGTTGAATATCTTCCTTCTTTGAAAAAGTATTATGTACCAAGATACAGTTATTGTTTGGTGGTAAATAGTTGATAACCGAAGCTAATGAATTTTTACCCGTAGGGTAAAAATCCTGAAATTCAATTCCCCAGCTTTTAAAAGTTTCGTATAATATTCCTGATTTGTTTTTAAATAATTCATTTTCCGATGCCGTTTCCTGATTGTGTATGGTAACCGGTGATTTATTTTCCTGCATTATCTTTTTTAATAAATCAAATAATTTGGTTGATATACTGTAAGGTGCATGTGGAACTATTGAGCTGTCTAAATTATTCATTGAAAATTTTTGCTGTAATTTTTTAGCTTCTTCTATTTTTTTATCAGCCAAAGCGGGGTCTAAGGAAAAAGTTTCAATAAACGTATGGTATTTGATTTTGCTTTTTTTCTTGATTTCAATACTTAGCGCATTATTTGAAATATCACCAAGAGCAACAATACCGTTTTTTTGCATTTCAAAATCTGCTTTTTCTATAGCTTTACGAATAAACTGCTCATCCGTATTGCGAAAACGACTGACATAGCCCACAAAATTATGTAATCTGGTATGTTGAGGAATTTTATTTTTTAAATGCGAAAGCTCAATATGGCAATGGGTATTCACAAAACCCGGCACCAAAATACCGTTGTAAAACTCAACACCCGCTTGCTCTTTTATTTCTTTTCCGGGATTAATGACTTTCACAATGCTTCCTTGTTCGTCAATTTCAATAATTCCGTTACGTATAGGTGCTGAATTTACCGGAAATACATAGTGTGCAGATATTCTTCTATTCATTTTTTGATTTTTTATCTTTTCTTTGCTCTTTTTTATCCTTAAAATGATACTTAAAGCGTTTTTCTTTGTATTTACTTACATCCAAGGGGATTGTAAAATTATTTTGCTTTAAGCGTAAACCACATTCGGGGCAATGAATATCCCAATCGGTAACTTCTGCACCACAAGCCGGGCAGCGATTTTTATCATGAAGCCACTTAATCTGTTCATCGGTAAAGCCTTCTCTTTCCAAAGGGTCAAATGCTTGATAAAATGGAGATTTTTTTATAACCTTTTGCACATAAGTATCTGCAAAAAGCAAGTTTAAGAAGTAAAAAACGATTGAAAATATAATTGAAAACCACAAAAAACCAGAAAAACCAAAACTTGAAAAAAAGGCGATAAAGACAATTAAAGCAATAGTTATTTTTATCAATTGGATAATATGAATTTCATAATGTATGTTAATATCTTCTTCCTTTTCGATGAACAAATCTACTTCATACTGAAAATTAATAAAAGCATTATTGGTACGAAAATGTATTTTCCCTGCATCAAAATCAAAATCATCAAATCCCGATTTATGAATATATCCGGCAAGGGCATTAATAGCATCATTAATTTCCACATTTTCCGAGTCAGGAACAATTATTTTACTTTTATAGGAATAGGGTAGGGACATGAACTGATAAAATCAATAGTTTTGTTGCGGATTTAAGTATATAGATTTTAAGGTGATAATACTAATTTGTTTTCCACTCATACTCATCATCATCATTTATTATTACACCAATTTCCACTTCGTCAAGCAATCCGTATTCAATATTCAATACCAGCCAATTATCTTCGTTGGTATAGGTTTCAAAGCTGTCATAATCTTCGTATTTAAAATCTTCAATTGCTTTATTTTCAAAAAAATCAAGAACTGTATCAATTTCTTTCCCGATAATTTTTTTTCCTAGAATTTCAATTTCTTCGTTTGAAGTTTGGATATAAGCTAAACGAAAGCCAGCTTCTTTATAAAATGTTAAAGTAAGTTTTTGCTTATTGTACTGATATTTTTTGTTTTCTTCTTCGTCTTCATATACTTTATCGGGTTTCCCCAGATTTTTTTCAACGTATTTCATTGAGCATCCGAATAAAATATTATCGATACCTTCTTTTAGTTTTATTTCCATTTTTTTGTACTTTTATGATTAAAATTTTTTTAATTTTTACAAAGATAAACTTTTCTTACAGACAAATATTTACCACATGGAACTTTTAAACAAAGTTGAAGATTATATTAAAGAATTATACGCAACTCATCCTCATGAATTATTGCTTTTTCATAATTCAAATTATACCAATCAGGTGGTAAAATGTGCCAGAGAACTTGCTGTAAAAGAAAATTTTACCGAAGAAGATTTGCATCTGACTATTCTTGCATCATGGTTTTTAAATATTGGCTATTTGTTTGATTTTATTGAACATACAAAACAAAGTGTACGTATTGCCGATACTTTTTTAAGCAAAACAGACTATCCTGAAGCGAAAAAAAAGATAATTCTTAATGCCATTGAACGTGTTTTAAATAATAAAAAGTCCAATAACGAAATAGAAAAAGTTTTGGCTGATGCAAACAATGCTATTTTTGCTTCAAAAGAATTTGTTTTGTGGGTAAAATATCATCGTCAGGAACGTAATTATTTTGTAAAACCTAAAATTACCAAACGCAATTTTTGGCAAAATATCAGTAATTTACTCAATGAGCATCAATACTATACTGCCTCTGCCCAATCAATGTTTCAGCAAGGGAAAACTGAAAATATTGAAAAAGTAAATCAGTTTTTATCCGAACAATTGAATAGTGAGTTACCTAAAAATAATCAGATGATTATTGAGGAACTTAAAGCTGAACTTGAAAAAATTAATCAAAAAGTTGAAAAAAGAATTACTTCTGCGCGTGGTTATGACAGCCTGTACCGGATAACTGCCCGCAATCAGATTAATTTAAGCGGTATTGCCGATAATAAAGCACATATACTCATTACATTAAACACACTGATTATTTCGGCTGTAATTACTTTTGTTTATTCTCAAATTTCGGATGTAAAATATATTGAAATTCCTGTTTTATTAACTGTTATCTCCAGTTTACTGGCAATTGGTTTTGCAGTTATTGCCACACGACCGCATATTTTACCCGGAGAATTTAAAATGAAAGATTTTTATGAAAAAAAAACAAACCTGATTTTTTACGGTAATTTTTACAATATGGATTATGATGAATACGACCGTGCCGTGCGCGATATGTTAAAAGACCAGGAACTTTTATTCAGCAATTTAAACCGGGATCAATACGAATTAGGAAAAATTTTAGGAAGAAAGTTTCGATTATTGCATTATTCTTATACCATATTCCTTTATGGATTTATTATTTCTGCATTATCTTTTTTAATAGTCTTGTTTCTCCTTTAAAGATTTGGATTATTTAGTTTAAATCCTGACAGGGAAAAAAAATAATATACCACCCTGTCAGGTTTTTTTTATAAACTCTATAAATCAAATGCTTCTTTAATTTTATCAACATAATCCAGTTTTTCCCATGCAAAGAAATCAACTTCTTTTACAATGGGTGCACCATTATAATTAATTACCACTTCTTCTTTATAAGGTTTGCGTCCCATGTGTCCGTAGGAGGCAGTGGGTAAATAAATCGGGTACTTTAAACCTAAACGTTCAATAATTTTGGCCGGTCGCATATCAAAAATATCTTTGATAATTTTAGCAATTTCACCGTCTGTTTTATCAACTTTAGCCGTACCGTAAGTATTTACATATAAACCAACGGGTTGTGCCACACCAATAGCATAGGCAACCTGAACCAATACTTCTTCGGCAACTCCTGCTGCAACTAAATTTTTAGCAATATGGCGTGTGGCATATGCTGCTGAACGGTCAACTTTTGAAGGGTCTTTTCCTGAAAAAGCTCCTCCTCCGTGAGCACCTTTTCCGCCATAAGTATCTACAATTATTTTTCTTCCGGTTAATCCGGTATCACCATGAGGTCCACCAATTACGAATTTACCGGTTGGGTTTACTAATAAACGGAAATCTTCTTGAAACAAACTTTGAATATTTTCGGGTAACCTTTTCAGCGTGCGGGGTATTAAAATATCTTTTACATCACTGTAAATGGTTTTCAGCATTTCTTCATCGGCAATTTTTTGAGCAAATTCCGTATTATCTTTGGGCTTGATAAAGTCATCGTGTTGTGTTGAAACAACTACCGTATCAATACGTAAAGGAGTGTTGTCATCATTATATTCAACCGTAACTTGCGATTTTGAGTCCGGTCGTAAATAAGTCATTTCCTTTCCTTCTTTGCGAATAGCCGCTAACTCTTCGAGCAAAATATGCGAGATATACAATGCAACGGGCATGTAATTATCTGTTTGGTTAATGGCATATCCAAACATCATTCCTTGGTCGCCGGCACCTTGTTCCAAAGTATTTTCTCTTTCTACCCCTTGATTAATATCAGGTGATTGTTCATGTATCGAGGATAATACTCCACAAGAATTGCCATCGAACATATATTCGGCTTTTGTGTAGCCAATATCATTAATGACTTTTCGTGCTACCTTTTGAACATCTACATATGCTTGCGATTTTACTTCGCCGCTTAATATTACTAAACCTGTGGTTACCAGTGTTTCACAGGCAACTTTTGAGTCAGGGTCTTGGCGTAAAAATTCGTCGAGCAGTGCATCAGATATTTGATCGGCTACTTTATCAGGATGTCCTTCGGATACTGATTCGGATGTAAATAAATAAGACATAAATTTGATTTTTTTAGATTATTACTATTAAGTGAATGGAGAAAATTGATTGGGTGGCAACATTGTTTTTAGCATTTTTTTGCGTGGTTGCAAGCAATCAAATCTTTCCACTTAAAATTTAGTTTGCAAACTTAGTGATAATATTATTTTATTCAAAGGTTTTTGTTTTTTCCTTATCAAATATTATTTAAGACTCATAAAATTATTATTGTATTTTTTTAAAAACTAGTGTTATGTCAAGTATGCTGTGTCGTATAAGTTGAAGTTATTTTTGTATAGAACAAGGCAAAAATTTTCAGTATAGCAGTAGTTATGGTCAAAATTTTTAACAAAGTTCTACGCAAAAAGAACGAAACTTGGTATGACTAAAAACATGCTTGACATAACACTAGGAATAACTATTTTTTTATAGTTTCAACAGCTTTATCAATACGTTTTAGTGTTTCTTCCTTTCCAATCAAAGCAATAATATCAAACATATGCGGACCTTTTCCGGCACCCACTACTGCTAAACGAAAAGCTGTCATAACTTGTCCCATGCTTAAACCACTACTTTCAAGCCATGCTTTCACTTTATTTTCCGTATTTTCAGGAGTAAAAGGTTCAACTTCTTTTAATACACAGCTTAATTTTTTTAAATGTTCAGGAGTATCTTCCTTCCAGCGTTTTTTTACCATTTTGGCATCATATTCTTGGGGTGCTTCAAATAAGAAATACGATTGTTCCCAAAAATCACCGACAAATGTTGCACGTTCTTTAATCAGTGCAACCACTTGCTGCACAAAGTTATCCGTTACATCAACACCTTTTTCTTTCAATATTTTTTGATATTCCTTGCTTAGTTCTTCGTTTGATTTTTTTTGTAGATATTGATGATTAAACCATTTTGCTTTTTCAGGGTCAAATTTAGCACCAGCTTTTCCCACTTTTGAAATATCAAAAGCTTCGATAAGTTCGTTCAAGGTAAAAATCTCCTGTTCTGTTCCCGGATTCCAACCCAAAAGTGCCATAATATTAATAAAAGCTTCGGGGAAATATCCGCTTTCGCGATATCCTGATGATATTTCACCTGTTTTGGGGTCTTTCCATTGCAATGGAAAAACAGGGAAACCTCCTTTATCGCCATCACGTTTGCTTAATTTTCCTTTTCCGTTGGGTTTTAAAATTAGCGGAAGATGCGCAAATTGAGGCATCGAATCGCTCCAACCCAAAGCTTTGTATAGTAATGTGTGGAGTGGGAGTGAAGGCAACCATTCCTCACCGCGAATAACATGGCTGATTTTCATTAAATGATCATCTACTATATTTGCCAAATGATAGGTAGGCATACCGTCTGATTTATACAAAACTTTATCGTCTAAAGTATTGGTATTAAATTTCACTTCGCCACGAATTAAATCGTGCATAATTACCGTTTCATTTTCGGGCATTTTAAAACGGATTACATAAGCTTCGCCGCCTGAAATTCTTTTTTGAACCTCTTCGCCCGAAAGGCTTAATGAATTTTTCATTTGCATACGGGTTTGTATGCCGTATTGTTGGTTGGCACTTCCTTCGGCTTTTAAGCGTTCGCGCATGGCATCCAGCTCTTCCGGTGTGTCAAAAGCAAGATAGGCATTTCCTTCACTGACTAGCTGCATGGCATAATTACGGTAGAGGTTTTTTCGCTCACTTTGCCGGTAGGGACCGTAATCACCACCATTGGTAACTCCTTCGTCAATATTTAAGCCGCACCATTCCAATGCTTCAATAATATATTCTTCGGCACCGGGCACATAACGTGTTTGATCGGTATCTTCAATACGCAGTAAAAAATCGCCATTATGTTTTTTGGCGAATAAATAATTAAACAAAGCAGTGCGTACACCGCCAATATGTAATGGTCCCGTAGGACTGGGTGCAAATCGAACTCTTACTTTTTTCATATTCTTGTTTGTAATGTCTTTAATAACTATTGAATCAAACTAATTTTATGTGGGCAAAGATATATATTCTGAATGAAAACAGTAAAAAAAGCTATTTTATGTTATTTAATATAAGTATGAATAGAATAATTATGCTTAATTTTGAATAATGAATGAAGTAATTAAAATATTGATTATTAATTAGTAAAATACAATTTGACTATGAAAACAATGAAAGCCTTAGTTAAATCAAAGCCTGAACGCGGTATTTGGATGGAAGAAGTGCCTGTTCCGGAAGTAGGAGTAAATGATATATTAATTAAAATAAAAAAAACAGCCATTTGTGGTACTGATTTGCATATTTACCGTTGGGATGAGTGGTCGCAAAAAACCATAAAAACACCCATGACTATCGGGCATGAGTATGTGGGAACTGTTGCTGAAATGGGCAAAGGAGTAACTGATTTTAAGATAGGAGATAGGGTTACCGGTGAAGGACATATTGCCTGCGGACATTGCCGGAACTGTCGTCGTGGTAAAAAGCATGTATGTGAAAATACTATTGGTATTGGTGTAAATCGCGATGGAGCATTTGCAGAGTATGTTGTGGTTCCTGCATCAAATGTCATGAAAATGAGTGATCAAATTTCTGATGATATGCTTGCCATTATGGACCCGTTTGGAAACGCTACGCATACCGCACTTTCTTTCCCTTTAATTGGTGAAGATGTTTTAGTTACAGGTGCCGGTTTAATAGGAAGTATGTGTGTGGCAATTTCTAAATTTGCCGGGGCGCGATATATTGTAGCCACAGAAACCAATCCTTACAGGATTGAATTGGCAAAAAAAATGGGAGCAACTCGTGTAATTAACCCTTTGAAAGAAAATTTAGATGAGGTAATTGCCGATTTGGGAATGATTGGTTTTGATATAGGTATGGAGTGTTCCGGTTCACCTATTGCTTTTAATGATATGTTAGCACACATGTATAATGCCGGTAAAATTTCTCTTTTAGGTATTTTGCCTTCAAGCACACAAATTGATTGGGATAATATTATTTTTAAAGGCTTGCAATTGAAAGGAATATACGGTAGAGAGATGTTTGAAACATGGTATTTAATGGAACAAATGCTTATGTCGGGTCTTGATTTGTCGCCCATGATAACGCACCGCTATAAAGTTGATGATTTTCAAAAAGGTTTTGAAGTAATGGATACCGGAAATTGTGGCAAAGTTTTATTGGAATGGGAATAAAAACAAAGGGCTGCTAATATTCAATATAGCAGCCTTTTTTTATTCGTTTATAAATTTTTCAATAATACGATTTACCTCTTGGGGCTTTTCAACTGTTACCGCATGATGAGCATCCGGAATTATTACTAATTGTGCATTGGGTAACAGTTGCGTGTATTTCTTTTTTTCTTCTGTACTGATATAATCAAACTCGGAACCAATAATTAAAACCGGACGTTGAATTTTGTCTAACTGATTCTTAACCGTCCAACCGGCCATGGCATTTACACTTTTTATATAGTCTTTGATGTTGTTTTTTGCCCAGCGTTTTATCATTAGCTTTCTCAATTCACTTTGATGCTTGTACGGGAATACTTTTTTAGCAATAATTTTCCCCATTGCTTTCATACCAATTAACTTTGGAATAAGCTTACGTAATCGCAAGGCTTTTCTGTTGGCTTTGTTATCCATTGGCATTTCTACAAAACTATTTATAATAATCAATTTATCTACCAAACAAGGATAATCAACAGCCATTTGAAAAGCGACCATACCGCCCATTGATATACCAATAACTGTGACTCTATCTTCGGTTTCATCACATAAGATTTCTGCAAGGTCATAAGAAAAGGCAACTATTGAATAATCTCCTTCTATACTACCTGTTTTTCCATGCCCTCGTAAATCTGCTGCAATAATCTTAAAAGACCGGGAGAAATAATTTATTTGCTTCTCCCAGTCGAGTATGCTAGAGCCTAATCCATGAATTAAGAGAATAGGTTGTCCTGTTCCAAATACTTCATAATAGATTTCGGATTTATTTTTGGGCATTGTGTAAGTTTAATTTATACTTCAAAATCAATTTTTCCGGATTTTAGATGGTAATATGCAGGAACTATTTTTAGTTTTTCTTCATCCACAGCCTTACGCACAATATCTGATTTTTCATATAGAGCTTTTGCCGTTAATTCTGCATTCTTTTTCACTACTTGATTTACATCCTCTTTGTTAGCCAGTCGAATTGCCGGTTTAATCAATTCAAACAAACGATGAAAATTTTCATTGGGTGCTTTGTCATAATTTTGTATGGCAGCTGTTACTGCTCCACAACTTTCATGTCCCAACACAACAATTAAATTTGTATTCAAATTTGCAACTGCATATTCAATACTTGCCAAAGTTGAGATATTGGCAACATTTCCTGCGACACGTACTACAAATAACTCACCCAGTCCAGTATCAAATGCAAATTCAGGTACTACTCGTGAGTCTGCACAACTTAAAATAATTGCATAAGGCTGTTGCCCACTTACTAACTCTTGTCTGCGTGAAGAGTTTTGAAGCTTTCCGTCTAATTTATCTTCAATAAAATTTTTATTTCCTTGTTCCAGTCGTTCTAATGCTTTTTTCCAATCCATAATTCATTTTTTTTAAAATAATAGTAATTTTGATAATATAATTCTAAGCATCAAAAATATGAAAAAAAAAGTTTATTTAATCCTAATTATTTCAATATTGATTTTATACCCGTCAAGTATTTTGGCGCAAGTTATTGAAATAGCTCCCTTTTATGGATGGCAAATAAATGGTAGAATACACTTTTATGAAGGAAACATAAAAACAGACGATAATGAATTGTTTGGTGCAATAATGGATGTAGAAATAGGTAATGGATATGGGGTTGAATTGATGTATTCACACACGAAAACACATTCTTATTTTTATCCAAGCTCTTCATCTTATACCCGTAGAGACTTCGATATAGTTAATGAGTATTATCAAATAGGCTCCTATAAATATTTGGAATATGGAAATTTATAGCCTTTTATGGTAGCAAGTTTAGGAGCTGCTCGATATGCCCCTTTGACAGACGATATTGGCAATCGTTGACGTTTAGCAATGACCTTTGCAGTGGGTACAAAAATTTTCTTTTCTGACAAAGTAGGTATTCGTTTGCAAGGAGCTTTAATGACGCCCATGTATTTTTCAGGCGTGGGCTTTCATTTTGGTACCGGTGGAATTAGTTTAAACACCTACACACATGTGCCTATGCTGCAAGCTAATTTTAATGCTGGCTTAATATTCCGTTTCGGAAAATAATTATACAAAAAAGACTACTTTTTAAAGTAGTCTTTTTTATAAGGGATATAAGCTTGACTAAAAATCAAAATCTTTTTCAATTATCGGCAAACCTAAACTTTCTATAATTTTTTCCGTTTTCATTAAACGGTTTATCCTTTTTATACCTGATGAACTTCCTGATTTTTCATAAAAACCGGCAGCTTTTTCTGTATTGCCTATTAATTCATAGCACATAGCCAGATTATAGTATAAATTTTCACTTGACTCGTTTTCATTTAATTTAAAAAGAATTTTAGCTGCAGCATTTAAGTTGCCTGATTTTAAGTTTGCCTTAACCATTTTCATTTGACCTTTTAATTCACTTTTATAGGCTTTATTTTTTGTTTTTACATTTTTAAAGTTATACTTTTCTAATACAAATTCAGGGCTGTAAAGATTTTTTTTGCTATTGGCTGTTCTATTTGTTAGTTTTGCTACTAAGCTGTCAATGCTTGAACCCTTTGGTTTTCTAAGAAAACTTCGTTTTGTACCTTCTAATTTATCAGAAAAGTCATGTTTATCTATAACTTGCCCATTTCGTTTGGCTATTATTTGCCCTTTAACTGAGATTTTTCCATTATTTTGGTACTCAAAATAAAAATATTCGACAGGCTTTCTATTTTCTGTACCATTATCTAATACCCAAGTTGTGTCTGTATGTAGTTTCGTTGACTTATCTTGTTGTGCCGAAAGTTTATAACTTCCGCCTAACACTATGTCGGCTTGGTTTTCTGAGTTTACTATTTCGTAAAACTTTGTAGTAAACCACGGATTGTATAATGAGCCGCTGGCTTTTACTTCCCTGTCTTTATTTTCGGCAGCAATTAATTGATTTTTAATAGATTCTGATACTTGAACACCAAAATCAGTGAATTTGCCGTTTTCTGATTTAAGTGCTTTTACATAAAGTTTACCTCCACCGGTAAATACTTTTGCCGGCATTTGTAGAGTGTAGGCTCTTATTGATTGGCTGCTAACTACACTGGAAATGGATAGTGCAATTATTAATATTGATATTTTTATTATATTTTTCATTCTTTTTCATTTATCAGTTAAAAATTTTCTTGATTGATTTTATTAAGCAACATTTTTACTTAGAAATAAATTATTCTTTCAACAGATATAGTTTAAATTTGCCGGGAATATTTCCTAAAGAGATTTGTCCGTTGGGATAAGTACGAATTTTTGTATAAAACAGTTGTCGGTATTCTTTGGGTTTAACAAAGCGATTATTGGCATCTTTTGCAAAATATTTATCGTGTTGTGATTTGCTTACCTTTACAAAACCATTGTATAAATACTCATCCGTATTTACGAAATAAATGGTATATGTGTTTGTACTTTCGATGGAGTCTCGTTTTATATAAACTACTGCTTCCGGTGTATTAAGTACCGTTTCAGAATTTACCGACACAAAATCATTATTTGCAAAAGCAATATATTCTTTTCCGGCAGGACTTATATACGTTAAAATATAAGTATGGTTGCTAATAAGAGCGATTTTAGGTGCTTTCTGTGCTATAGCATTACCTGAGGAACCAAAGAATAGTCCAAGAATAATGATAGCGATTAATTTGTTGATTTTCATAGCTTTAAATTTTAATTAATAGTAAATATTGAATATAATATATGACGTACATCTATTTTCGTGAATAGATGCTTACATCATTAAAATACATTTTATTATTCGATTAAAAGTTTTATTGAAGTGTGCTAATTGTTTAAATTATGCAATTTCAATGTTTTTCAAACAGCTTTATAAATATACAAAACCTGAATGATAAGTTTAACTTTAAATTTATAAAATTTAATATGTATTCGCACTATAATTGAACTAAATCTTGATTTTGGGAAATTTAGTTTTAATAAAGCGGTGTATTATTACTCTTTTATTATTGGCTTAAATCCACAAGCATAGCCGGTTAATTTAAGGTATTAAATAAATAATTCAAAAATGAATTGCGATAATATAGCCGGACATCTTTGCTCCGGCTATTTTTGTGCGAGAAGATTTTCTGCTTCTTCTCTAATTTTTGATTCGATGAGTCCTTTAAAAGGGAGTGCCGTAAAGGGGATTTTCCCGTCTAGAATTACATCCAATTGGCTAACAGTAAGTTTTCCTTTCATTAATAGCCCCATTATTTTAAACGAAAAATCGGAACTATTTCCATTCCAGCTTTCTTGAACATCCGAAATTTTGTCTTTGAAATCATCTTTTAATTTATCAAAGATTTTTTTTATTCTTTTTAAAGCTTCTTCTTGTGCTAATGAATGATCAACTTTAACTTTAATACTTGGCATTTCTTTTTATTTTTAAACTCTACTCGTTATTACCTAAATTTAGCGGTTGGGAACAAAGAAAATGGCTGATGCTTTGGTGCTAAAAGATTTCTATAAATTTGGAAGACACCTTGTTGGTATCTGAGAAATTTTAGAAATTCTTTGAGAGCTAAATGATTAGTCATTTTC
>JAKIUH010000430.1 GCA_021647685.1 Bacteroidales bacterium | reverse complement strand
GTTTGCATTTCTTAAGGTTCAACACTTGCATCGGGCAAAGTAATATCTGAAATATATACAGTCATTTCTTGTTCGTATCCGTTTTCACCGGCTTCACTGTAATCAATACGGAACATTGCACGTGTAAACATTTGCTCGGTATTTCTATCCAAATTATAAGGCTTAATAATTGAAATACCTTTAACAGTACCGGTATTCCAAAATATTTGCATTGCCATGCCACCATCATCATTTCCTTCCGAATCGGCATCGGTAATATTCATCTGCCAATCCCAAGTAGTTCCTTCAAACTCCTGATTCGCAGTAATTACAACATTTTTTGAACGTCCATCGTCATCACTTTGGTAACTAAAACTCATTTCGGCACTTAAATTATAAGTACGGATGGTAGTAATAATAGCTTCTACAATTTGTGCAGCTTCATCACCTGCATGAATAAATGTACGCATATGTTCGTAGAGTTCATTTCCTTCGGGAATATCTCCATTCGTACTTTTAACAGTAGATGCACTGCTTAATGATGAAGGAATATCAACAGTAAGCGTTTCAGGAACAATATTTTGATCCTCGGGCTTAGCATTATCTCCTTCACAGGATGTAAAGAAAAAACTTGCTGCAAAAACAAATGATAAAATAAAACTTAACTTTTTCATGATTTTCATTTTTAAATTTATAAATCGGTTTATCAAAAATAAACACCTAAATAATTGTTGTGTGTTTGTATTTATAACACATCAATTTTATTATACCCTGATAAAAAAATGAAAATAAAAAAAAATTAATCCAACAACTTATGTATAAGCCTTAAATTAAGCACAATACAAAACAGGTATAAAATAAGTTTAAACAAGAAATTTAGAAGGAATTAAATAAATATTTAAACCGGCATTATTGGGCATTGGCATTAACTCTTTACCTGAATAAAACACAAATGCTCTAAATATCTTTCCTGAAAAGTTTCGGGCAAAACTTAAAATACCGGCAATATCTTTACTTTTTATTTCGGACTTAGCTTTTACTTCTACCGGAATTATTTTATTATCCGCACGTTCAAGTATAAAATCAACTTCCTTTTTACGTAAATCCCGATAATGATAAATTTTCGCCGGATTATCAGCATAACTGCTTTCTTTGCTAAGTTCGGTAAAAATATAATTTTCAAGCAAGTTTCCTAAATATTCGGTTTCACGATTAATTAATTTGCTTTCTGAAACATTTAATAAATAGGATACTAAACCGGTATCTGTAAAATGAAGTTTTCGTTGTTTAATAACTTGCTTGATACTATTTTTTGAGTAAACGGGAATTTGTTTTACTAAATACATTGCTTCGAGCAATTCAATATATTTTTTTACCGTTTTAAAATCTAACTGAATACTTTTTGCTATATTGTTTATATTTAAAAGATTGGCAGTATTTGCAGCTAATATAGTTAATAAATCTAAGATTTTATTTTCTTTATTAATGTCAAAAAAAGTTTCTACGTCTTTTAATATTCGTGATTGAAGATAACTTTGAAACCAAATTTTCCGGATTCCGGCATCTAAATTTTGTAACTCGGGAAAACCACCAACGGTAATTTTTGTAAAAACATCATTAATGTTTTTATTTTCAAACTTTTTACCAAAAAGCATTAATTTTGAGAGATTATCGTCAAACATCATCTCAATAATATTTTCTTGATAATTGTTAATTTCTGCTGCCGAAAGATTAAATAATTCATAATGCAACATTCTCCCTGCCAGTGATTCTGTAACTTTAAGGCTTTTATAAAAGTCAGACGAACCGGTGAGCAAATACATTCCTTTTATATTTTCAAAATCTACTTTTTGCTTAATATAAGGTATTAATTCGGGCGCATATTGAATCTCGTCAATAACAATTGGGGGTTTATAAAATTCAATAAAGTTTTGAGTATCCGTTTGTGCCAGTTTTAACTTTTGAGGGTCATCAAGGGTTATATAAGGAATATTGTTTTCTTTTGCAATTTGCCTGACTAAGGTAGTTTTTCCACATTGCCTTGCTCCATTAATAATGACAATACGTCCGTATTTAAAACCTTTTAAGATATTATGTTTTGCTCTTCGGTTAAACATAAAGCAAATTTATTATTTTTTTATATAAATCCAAAATTTACAAGAAATAATTCTTATGAAATCAAAAATTAATCTATTTTTTTACCTAATTAAATCTAAAATTTATATTTTTATAAATATTTAATAATAAATATATTATATTATAAAATCCAAAATTTACAGATATAAAATCCAAAATTTACAGATATAAAATCCAAAATTTACAGATATAAAATCCAAAATTTACAGATATAAAATCCAAAATTTACACATAAGCAATTTATCGCACTGTTAAAGTATCACGCGTTACGGTACATACTGCAAAAAATCCCAAACCTCCATTGGAGATATTACTATGCACATTGGCTTCACTAACATCAAAATAACCTCCGCGCCATTCTGTTTCGGAAAGTAAAGAACGGATAAAATCAGCATATCGTGGCGCTAAAGAATATTTACGTTCCAGTATTCGCGTACCGGCAGGAAAATATACTCGTTCTTTTTCAGGAGCAAAAACTTGACTTATATCGATGGTTTTTAAGGTATAATAATAAACAATAGCGGTTCTGTCAATCAACGGCAGGTTTTGATATTCGGGCAGGTGCGACCAGTCAAGAATAATTTCATACATCGCCGATTCTTTTGAGTTAAAACTTTCGGCTACCGAATCAATATAAAACATATTTTTGCTTTCATCATAAGCATAAGAAAGTTTACGGAAAGGAGTTACCGGAATCATCCTTGCAAAAGCCTCGTATCGCTTGCCTTCGTATTCAACCCGTAAACGATAGGTTTTATTTAAAACCGCACGGTATAAGGTGTCTGTATAATATAATCCTTTAATTTGACCTAATTCTTTTAAAGTATCTGTAAAATCACCATTATATAAGCTAACCACAGCTCCGGTAACAGGTTTGGGCTTTTCATTTAAGGAAGATACCGGTTTTGTAATCCGGATAACATGGGCTTTACGTACATTGGTAATAATTCCATCGACTACAATCGTGTTTAGCTGATTATCATCAAAATTCCAGTTTATTGCTTTTTCGCAAGAAATAAACAGCAGGAAAAACAGAACAATTAATAGTGAACGCTTCATTTTATCTAAACTTAAAAGTATAACTGATTGAAGGCACCATACCAAAGAGGTAAATTTGTGTAGGCAAAAGCCTTCTTTCCGAAATAATATCTGCAGGCACTACATAGTTTCCGTTTTCAGTTTCAATCTTATTAAAATTTACCGATACCGGATTTTCTCTTGCATACAAATTATAAACAGAAAACATAATGCGATGCATAAATTTTGCTTGTGCTTT
>JAKIUH010000429.1 GCA_021647685.1 Bacteroidales bacterium | reverse complement strand
ATTGCCCCCGGGCTCGGATTGGCGAATGCTGTCTGCGATATCGTTAGTACAGGCAGTACCCTTACACTTAACGGCTTAAAAGAAGTTGAGCAGGTTTTGCAATCAGAAGCCGTACTTATAGCAACCAAAAATCTACCTAATGAAAAACAGCAAATCTTGGACAAATTGCTTTTCAGAATGAATGCCGTTCAAAAAGCAAAGGACAATAAATATATTTTATTGAATGCGCCCAACGATAAAATCGAAACCATTTCAAATATTTTACCCGGAATGAAAAGCCCGACCGTTGTCCCGCTAAAAGAAGAGGGTTGGTCATCAATACATTCGGTAATTAATGAAAATGATTTTTGGGAAGTTATCGAAAAATTAAAAGAAGTCGGTGCACAAGGAATTTTAGTAATGCCCATCGAAAAAATGATTATATAATTACTTGTAAAAACATATAAAATGCAAATTATCGACAATCCGAAACCCGAAATTTTCGCAGAATTGCTTGCCCGACCAGTATTTGAGCAGGCGGATATCATGGAAGTGGTAAAACCGGTATTTGAAAAAGTAAAAAAAGAAGGAATTGCGGCTTTGCGCTATTACAGTAAAAAATTTGACGGTTTTGTGCCCGAAAATTTTCAACTTTCAGGTAATGAATTGAAGAAAATTGCCAATCAATGCCCGCGAGACCTTCAAAATGCGATTAGGCAAGCAGCAGAAAATATAAAACAGTTTCATCAGGCTCAAATGCCTCAATTTTCAAGCATTGAAACAATGCCCGGTGTAAAATGCCGGCAAAAAGTGAGTGCTATCGAAAAAGTGGGCTTGTATATTCCGGGCGGTACAGCCCCTTTGTTTTCAACGGTTTTGATGTTGGCGGTACCTGCCAAAATTGCCGGTTGCAAGGAGATTATTCTTTGTACGCCCCCTTCGGTTGGAGGAATACATCCTGCAATAGCTTATGCAGCTCTTATTTCAGGAGTAGATAAACTTTTTCTTATAGGTGGTGCTCAGGCTATTGCGGCAATGTGCTACGGTACGGAAAGTATCCCTAAAGTACATAAAATTTTTGGTCCCGGCAATCAGTATGTTACCGCTGCCAAACAATTTGCTTTTCTCGAAGGTACGGCTATTGATATGCCGGCAGGTCCTTCGGAAGTGCTAGTATATGCTGATAAAACGGCAATACCCTCTTTTGTTGCCGCCGATTTACTTTCGCAAGCAGAACACGGGACCGACAGTCAGGTGATATTGGTAGCCACGAACAAAAATATCGTAGATAAAGTATTGAATGAAATAGAAAAGCAATTGCAGAAATTGCCCCGTAAGGAGATTGCCGAAAAGGCTTTGCGCAACAGTAAAGCATTTATCATCGAAGATGATAAAAAAGCAATCAATTTAATAAATGAATATGCCCCTGAACATTTAATTTTATCAGTAAAAAATTATAAAGAAATAGAAGAACAAATTCTTAATGCAGGCTCTATATTTTTGGGCAATTATACGCCGGAGAGTGCAGGCGATTACGCATCGGGCACTAATCATACATTGCCTACAAACGGTAATGCCAAAATGTTTAGCGGAGTATCTTTAGATAGCTTCATGAAAAAAATTACTATTCAGGAAATATCCGAAAAGGGTTTGAATAATATTGCCGGAATTATTGAAATCATGGCAGAAGCCGAACAATTATACGCACATAAGAATGCGGTTAGTATTAGAGTAAAAAACAGAAACTTATAAAATTACATATGCATTATGTTTAATTTAGATAAAATAACACGTGAAAATGTTAAAAATTTGAAGCCTTATTCATCAGCGCGTGATGAATTTAAGGGGGAAGCCCGTATTTTTCTTGATGCCAATGAAAATGCTTTCGGTTCGTTTGCCGGTCAGGACTTTAATCGTTATCCAGACCCTTTACAAAGCGATTTAAAAAAGAAAATTGCTGAAATACGCAATTTTACACCCGAACGGATATTTCTCGGCAACGGCAGTGATGAAATTATTGATTTACTCTTTCGGGCTTTTTGTGTGCCCGAGAAAGATAATGTTCTATTGATGCCTCCTACCTACGGTATGTATCAAGTTGCCGCCGGCATTAACGATGTGCAAACCCTTGATGTGCCTTTGGATAAAAATTTTGATATCGACACCGGAAAAGTTTTGTCGGCAATTAATGAAAATACGCGCTTAATTTTTGTGTGTTCCCCCAATAATCCGAGCGGAAATCGTATGAGTAAAGAGCGCATTATTCATCTGTTGGAAAATTTTCAAGGAATTTTGATTGTTGACGAAGCATATATTGATTATGCCAATGAAGAAAGCAGCATTGCTTTATTGGATAAATATCCCAATTTATTAGTGATGCAAACTTTTTCAAAAGCACGTGGAATGGCTGCCTTAAGAGTAGGCATAGCATTTACTTCAAAAGATATTATTGATGTACTTAATAAAATAAAACCACCCTACAATATTAACGGATACAGCCAAAAAAAAATTTTAGAAGCCCTGTCAATGCAAAAGGAATTTGAGCAAATGGTTACTATTGTCAAAAAACAACGCAAGATTTTAGCTTCTGAATTACAAAGTTTACCTTTTGTTCAAAAAGTATATCCTTCACAAGCTAATTTTTTATTGGTAAAATTTGAAAATGCACTCAAAGTATATAATTATTTGGCAAATAATGGCATTATAGTGCGCGACCGCTCATCAATGTACGGTTGTGAAAACTCTTTGCGTATCACCATAGGTACGCCTAAAGAAAATAAAGAACTTATCAATACTTTACGTAAAATGGCTGGAATGCCGGAAACGAATACAAAATTCAGCTTGGATAATGAGCCGGCTTGGTTATTGTCAAATCGAAGTGCAAAAATACACCGTAAAACTTCGGAAACCAATATTGAAATTGTATTGGATATTGAAAATCAAGAAATTAAAGGCATTAATACGGGAATTGGCTTTTTTGACCACATGCTGGAGCAAATCTCCCGACATGGGAATATTGGCCTGCATATAAAAGTGAAAGGTGATTTGGAAATAGATGAACATCATACCATTGAAGATGTAGCTCTGGTTCTGGGTGAGGCATTCAAACAAGCACTTGCCGATAAGGTAGGCATGGAACGCTATGGCTTTGCTTTGCCTATGGATGATAGTTCGGCACAAGTATTAATTGATTTTGGCGGTCGCCCGTATTTTGTATGGCAGGCCGAATTTAAACGCGAAATGATTGGAAAAATGCCTACGGAAATGTTTAAGCATTTTTTTAAATCGTTTTCCGATGCTGCTGCTTGTAATTTGCACATAAAAGCCGAAGGTGAAAATGAACATCATAAAATTGAAGGTATTTTTAAAGCTTTTGCACGTGCTGTTCGTATGGCAATTCGTAAAGACCCGTTT
>JAKIUH010000428.1 GCA_021647685.1 Bacteroidales bacterium | reverse complement strand
AACTTCACCAAGTAGCTGCGCACCATCCATACCCGGCATACGCATATCCGAAACCACTGCATCGTATGGTTGTTCAGCTAACAATTCGAGTGCCTGCTGACCACTTTCAGTGAACACCATATCCCATTGTTTACGTTGTTGCCTGAGTGTTCGTTTCAAGCCTTGTAAAATATTGGGTTCATCATCTACAAATAAAATACGTTTTTTCATCATGCGACTCCTTTCTTATACAAATTGTTTTCAGTATCTTCTATTTCAGTTTCATCTTCACCAGCAGTTATTACCAACGGCAGTCGGATAATAAAGGTTGTACCCTTACCCTGCTCGCTTTCAACATTCACCTTACCTTTATGTTTATCAACAATCACAGAATACGCAATGGCCAGACCTCGACCAGTACCTTTACCAACCCCCTTGGTCGTGAAAAACGGCTCGAAAATACGCTGTTTCACTTCGTCACTCATACCACAACCACTATCTGAAATTCGAACCTCCACATCGTCATCAACTAACTTAGTCGAAATATTGATGGTTCCTAGTGCATCATTATTATTACGACAATCTTCAATAGCATGTGCCGCGTTAACAATCATATTCAACACAACCTGATTGAACTCACCTGGATAACACGGTACTAAATCAAGGCTTGTGTCAAAATCAGTAACCATTTCAGAAACATA
This sequence comes from Bacteroidales bacterium, assembly GCA_021647685.1. Classification (GTDB taxonomy): domain Bacteria; phylum Bacteroidota; class Bacteroidia; order Bacteroidales; family NBLH01; genus NBLH01. The sequence continues at coordinate 2,725 of JAKIUH010000428.1, read as the reverse complement.
TTTCCACTCATTTCGAGAGACATTAATAGTGCTTTCAATAGCTCGGTTCAGATCAATACTCTCAATATTGTCTGAACCGGGATGAGAAAACTCTTTCATCGAACGCACAATTTTACTAACCCTTTCTACGCCTTCAAGCGACTGTTTTATCGCACTGGGCACTTCGTCTGCCAGGTAATCAAATTCAACCTCTTCGCTCAGAGTTTGTACCTTACCAATCAGCTCAGGAAACGCAGAACTTTCATTAACAGCATTAGCCAGTTCTTCATAAGCAGAGACTAACTTAAATAAATCCGAGAAAGAATCCTGAAGAAAGCGGGTATTGTCACCAACAAATTGAATAGGCGTATTAATCTCATGAGCAATACCCGCTGCAAGCTGACCAACTGACGCTAATTTTTCTGCATGTAACATCATATTTTGTGACGCTTTCAATTCTTTATGCGTACGTTCAATTTCGTTATTCCTGGAAATTAATTTTTGTTCGTTTTGTTTCATAACCGATAAATTTTGTAATAAGTACATAATTTCCGGGTTTTAAGTTTTTAAACTCAAAAATGCCTTTGCTGTCACTAATAGTCGTCCTATAAGTATTCTCAATACTTATTACTGCACCTGTAAGTGTTTCATCATCTGTGTTTTTTACATACCCTTTGATGCTTTGCGCATAAGAAATTTCCACAAATAAAAAATGGAGTAATAAAATAAATAATAACTTTTTCATTGTTCATTTAGATTTTTAATTAATAAAATTTTATCAGTAAAAACCTAAATGAGGAGCGAGTATAACAGAAATGTGTTGAAATTTTTCCCTTCGGCAGCATTACCTGCATCAGGTTCAACGGGTTTAATCTCAGCCTGTTATTTTAAGGCACCCCACTTAGACGCTGCAAACTTATAAAAAAAACATAGCCCCACAAAATTAATCTGTGGAGCTATGTTTTAAATCATGAATAAGCAGACTATTTTAAGCTGCTTTATTTCTTTACGTTTAAAATCTCATGGATTGCTTTTTCAAAGGTTTCTTTTGGGTAAGCACCTTGTCCCATAGTGGGTTTTCCTTGCATAGGAATAAATAAAATAGAAGGAATACTTTGAATCCCAAATGCTGCTGCAAGATTCCTATTGTTATCTGTATTTACTTTATAAATAATAATTTTTCCTTCGTATTCTTGAGCAAGCTCTTCCATAATTGGGGCAATTCGTTTACAAGGAGCGCACCAATCAGCATAAAAATCAACAATAGCCGGTTTATCACCCAAATATTTCCATTCTTGTGCATTTTCATAATCAAAAACTTCTTTTTTAAAAGTAGCTTCGTCAATATGAATGGGTTTTTGAGCATTTGCTAAATTTGCAAATACTGCTAAAACAAACAAAATATTTAAAATTTTTTTAAACATAATCAAAGAATTTACTGTATAGATACAAAAAGAGCCGGGTTTAAAAGAAACTCGGCTCTTTTCTAAAAATAATAGCTTATGCAGGAACTTCTACTTTAAGAACATCTGCGATAGCTTTTTTGAAAGTTTCTTTTGGTAATGCACCCACTGCCATTTGAGGTTGTCCTTCAACAGGAACAAATAATAATGAAGGGATACTTTGGATACCAAACATACCTGCTAAATTTCTTTCTGCTTCTGTATCAATTTTGTAGATATAAATTTTACCATCATATTCTTCGGCTAATTCATCCAAAATAGGAGCTACCATTTTACATGGCTGACACCAGTCTGCATAAAAGTCGATCATACAAGGTAGGTCGCCTTCGTATTTCCACTCTTTATTTTCTTCGTAGTTAAATACTTTTTGCTTAAAAGTTTCTTCGTTTAAAAATTCTACTTTTGCCATTTTTTGCTTTTTTGTTTAGTTACTTTTTTATTTAAATTTCGTTTTGTTAGTCAAAACTTATACCACTAATAAAAATTGTGCATTTAATGCTTAAAAATCTTTATTTATTGTAATTTTGTCATCTCTTTACAAAATATGTCAGGATATTTTGACAAATTTAAATATTTAAAGATTTTCATATCTTTATTTAAGCGCAAAAGTACAATAATGTTTTGACATTCTTTGTTTTTTTAAGATTTTTTAACATTTTAGGAAAATTCTATTTCTATAATTTGTTGATTTAGATAAAGTTTTATTGGAAGAATTATTTAGATGAAAGATGAACTAAAACATCCGGTTTTTCAGATTATTTCTGAATTATCCGGAAAATTAAATATACAAACATACGTAATTGGAGGATTTGTTCGTGATATTTTTTTAAAGCGAAGCTCCAAAGATATTGATATTGTGGTGCTTGGAAATGGAATTGCTTTTGCCGAAAAACTTCAAAAACGTTTGGGTAAAACGGCTAAATTATCCGTTTTTGAAAATTTTGGTACAGCAATGATAAATTTTAAAGATTGGGAAATTGAATTTGTGGGTGCCCGAAAAGAGTCATACCGGAAAAATTCAAGAAAACCAATTGTCGAAAACGGTACTTTACAAGATGATCAAAACCGGCGTGATTTAACGATTAATGCAATGGCAATTAGCCTATTTCCTGATACCTACGGTAAGTTTTTAGACCCTTTTAACGGAATGGATGATTTAAAAAATCGCATTATTCGTACACCACTTGAACCCGAACTTACTTTTTCTGACGACCCGTTGCGAATGATTCGTGCCATACGTTTTGCCACTCAATTGGATTTTATAATTTAAAAAAAAACCTTTG
>JAKIUH010000427.1 GCA_021647685.1 Bacteroidales bacterium | reverse complement strand
TGATGTGTAAAGACCTTCTAACCAAAGCGTATTATTATCCGGCGAAACAGAAATTACCAAATTATCACCCGAGTTATTAATGGGTTTTCCCATTCGTTTTAAAGTTGTCCATGAACCATCATTTTTCCGTGTTGCGTACCAAACATCGTATTTTTTTTGTACACCTTCATTTTGCGGATGTTTTTGGCGAGCGACATACAATGTTTTTCCATCCGGTGAAATAATGGGTGCTATTTCAGAATACTTTGAGTTGATATTTTTTCCAAGATTTTTCTTTTTATAATTCGGATTAATATTTTTTACCAAATTTATTCTGCTTCGATTATATTGAACTTTTAAATAATCAACTTGTATGGTTTGATTGTGATGAATAACAAATCCGATTTGCTTACCTAAAAACGGTAAATTTTGCAATGTGGCAACCTTATTATTATTAATATAAAAATATAAATACCCCGATTTATATTTGATGGATAGTTTATTAAATACTCCTTTTAATATATAGGGTGTTTTTGTCCATTTTTTATAATTTTTCCATTGAGCATTTTTATATCCGCCAATACTGTAATATCCGTTTGCAGAAATTAAAAAATTATAACTGTTGGACCAAAATGAAGCTCCCCATACGATACCGTAGCCCCAATCTTCAACACCGGCAATATGTTTTATACTTGTCTCAATAGCAAATTCTTTATCTTTATCAATGGTAAATTCCTCCCAAAAATTATAGGAGGCATTATACCTTTTGTGTTCTATTTCATAAACTCCGGATTTTATGACTGTTCTGAAATCTTCATTATTACCAACTGTCCATGAGTGCTTGTTATTGCTAAAATCATCATAATAAGATACATCGTACTGTGCCGATATCTGAAAAGAAATTAAAAAAAAGAAAAATAAAACGGAAAATTTTTGCAGCATAATCAATTTATTAAGTGTTTATACCTTTATCAGTATAAACAAATTTCAGACATTTTTCCATCAAAAACAAGACTATTTGATAGAAATAAAAAAGCTTTCCATAAAATTAATTATGCAAAGCTTTACAAGAGTTTTTGAATTGAAATAAAAGCAATTAACTTAATTGGAATTAAGGAAGTTATAAATCTGCGTAAATTCAGTTAATTTACAGACAAAATACAAGTTTGTATTTCTCATGTTTGGTGTTGTATTCTTGCATGGATTGTAAGTTACTGTTAAACCAGAATTTTACTGTTTTACAATTTTGCCATTTTCCTTGATTAAGTATTTTTCAACAGAAGTATTTTCATCAATATCAGTAAAAGTTACTGTTACTTTAAGGTTTTTATCTATTTTACCTTTAGTTATTGTATATCGTCCTGCTTGCGGACCGGCGCCCAGCATATTAAATGATGCAAAATCAATACTCGAAATCAAATTACCTTCATTATTATAAGTACATAAATAAAAATAAACAGAACCCATTTCAAAACGACCATATATTACTGCTGTGAAACGATTTGTTTGTAAAGGACTGTTTACATAATAAAAATCAGTATAATCAGCCATTTCTTCAAAATCAGATTTGCTGAGCTTTTCTGCTTTTGCAAGATATTTAATCTGTGTTTCCAAAGGGATTTTAGCATAAATATTTTCGGGTTCATTGTCATCAAAGTCAGGATTTAACTCGTAGGGTAATGAAGTATGCTGAAATTTATCAATGAATTGTCGGAAATTTGTATTAATTTGTGTTTTTGTTTCTTCTTCTTTTTTAATTTCTTGATTGTTTACAGAGCTTGTTATTTCTTCAATTGGTACATCAGCAGGTAGTTTATCTTGTTGCACATTGTCATTTGCTCCTTCATCATCATTACATGCAAATATTAATGATGCTAATAAAAGAGTTAAAAATAGCTTCTTCATAAATATTAAATTTTAATAATTATTGTTTAGTAAGTTTATAAAAGTTAAATATTGATGTAAAATTGTAAAATAAACTTTAAACCTGCAAATATTTAAAAAATTTTATTAGTAATAGTTCGGTACTTTTTTATCTACAGAAAACCATTTTGGGCTAAAGCCTACAAAACTATGCAAATATGCTAAATCCTGACTTAAAAGTCAGGGCTATTGATTATGCTGAACCACAGTATATTAAAAAAACTTAACAGACTTTTGATTAGTAAAACAATAAAAAAATGTAAACTTTTCAAGTTGGATTTTCCAACTTTCTAAAAGTTTTGAAGACCAACGGGCATTCAAAAGTTTTAAAAACTTCAAATCGTCCGGTAGGACATTTGAACGTTTCAACAAATTATTTGATGCTAAAGCCCCAAGATAATATAAATGCACTAAACCCCGACTTTTAAGTCGGGGCTATTGATTATTATGACGTAGAGTACATTATAAAAACTTAAGGTGTTATTTCTTAATGGTCATTTCATCAATCAAATGTTTAGCACCACCCAGTTTATCAATGATAAAAAGTACATAGCGTATATCTACATTAATGGTGCGTTGCAATTCAGGTTCAAAAGCAATATCACCGCTCATAGCTTCCCAGTTTCCATCAAAAGCCAAACCTATTAACTCACCGTTTCCGTTCATAATAGGACTTCCTGAATTACCTCCGGTAATATCATTGTTAGAGATAAAACACACATGCATTTTACCGTCTTTATCGGCATATTGCCCGTAATCTTTTTTATTGTATAATTCTTTAAGTTTTTCAGGTACCGAAAATTCAAAATCGCCGGGAATTTCTTTTTCCATAACACCTGCCAAAGTAGTGTAGTAATCATAAATTACACCATCTCGCGGACGATAGTCGCCTACTTTTCCATAAGTTAATCGCATGGTAAAGTTTGCATCAGGATAGAAATTCTTATCCGGCTGCATTTCCATTAAGCCTGCTAAATACAAACGGCGACCTTTTGATAATTCTTCATCGAATTTTTTTGAAGCGGCTTGCAATTCATTGTATTTAGCATAAATAGATTTTGCGGCAATATATGCAGGATCTTTTGCAAGCATTTCTTTAGATGGATTTTTCATAAACTTGTCAAATTTTGTTTGACTTGCAAAAGCCGAGTTTGCATATAAATCATCTACATATTTCGCAAAATTACCTTTATATTGGTCTTCAATGATTTTAAAGAAATCAGGATGATATTTTTTAGCAACATCATTGTATACGGATGAAGCTTTTGATTTGTCTTGAATGTCATTGTCATACACAAAGGCTATGAAGAAATGAACGGCATCTACGCTTTTGAAATTTGGGTATTTTTCGATTACTTCCTTACAAACTTGTATGGCTTTGTTGTAATTCTGTTGTGAACGAGCAATGTTTGCTGCTCGAAACAGGTATTCAGGACACATTTCATCTTCTGGGTGTTCTTTTACAAATTGTAGATAAGCATCGTTTAGCTCAGTCTTTAGCTTTT
>JAKIUH010000024.1 GCA_021647685.1 Bacteroidales bacterium | reverse complement strand
CCAATTACAGGTGAACAAACTTGGGACATGGAAGATTTAAGTCAAGTCGATCAGCAAATATACTTGATTACGGATGCAATGGAAAAAGGGGACATCTCAGAACCGAACCTCTACACCAATTTTATGGAAAGGAAACAAGGTTTCCGAGTTGTACGATTAATGAATCGAACAGCACCACATCGCGCAAATCTTGAAGATGATTACGCATTAATTCAACGAGCTGCTGAGAATGATAAAAAAACAAGAATGATTCAAGAGTGGACGCAAGCAAAAATTAAGAATGCATACATTAAGATTGATGACGACTACAAAGATTGTCAATTTAAAAATGAATGGATTAAACAATAATCTGTATATTCACTCTTCAAAAAGACAAAATGACTGACAAAGAAGGAATCGATTTACTTGTTCAAAAGTACGGAGCACTTAAGACTGAAATACACAAAGTAATTGTAGGACAAGAAGATGTAGTTGACCAGGTCTTGATTTCAATTTTCTCTCGAGGTCATTGTTTATTAGTTGGTGTACCTGGTTTAGCCAAAACTTTATTAGTGAATACAATTTCAGAATGTTTAGGCCTAGGTTTCAATCGTGTTCAATTCACACCAGACTTAATGCCATCAGACATCATTGGTTCTGAAATTTTAGATGAAAACAAACATTTTAAGTTCTTAAAAGGACCTATTTTTTCAAATATAATTTTAGCCGATGAAATAAACAGAACTCCTCCTAAAACTCAAGCTGCTCTTTTAGAAGCGATGCAAGAGAAGAGAGTTACTGCTGCTGGAACAACCTATAAACTGCCAGAGCCATTTTTCGTTTTGGCAACTCAAAACCCAATTGAACAAGAAGGAACTTATCCTTTGCCAGAAGCTCAATTGGACCGTTTCATGTTCAACATTTGGGTAGACTATCCTACCTTTCAAGAAGAAATGGCGATTGTAAAATCAACAACTTCTGATAATAAGATAAAATTAAAAGAAATTATTTCTGCGGAAGAAATAATTCAATTTCAAGAAATTGTTCGAAGAATACCAGTAGCAGATAATGTTTTAGAATATGCTGTGAAATTAGTTGCAAAAACAAGAGCTGAAAATGAATTCTCGACAGACATCACAAAAGAATTTATAACATGGGGAGCAGGACCAAGAGCTTCTCAATATTTAATTGTTGGTGCCAAATGTCACGCTGCTTTACATGGTAAATATTCTCCAGACATTGAAGACGTTAAGGCAGTTGCTAAACCTATTCTACGACACCGATTGGTGAAAAATTACCGAGCTGAAGCAGAGGGTTATTCTATGGATAAGATTATAGAGAGCTTATTATAAGGGGGTGTAGTTTTAGACCTCAAAACATTTATCAAATTTATACTGGATTCAATTAAAAAAAGAATGGGAATCCAAACTGGCGTTTGAATCCCCATTACACTAATCAACCTAACCTACTACTACACGCCAAAGATATGCTAAGAAAACTGATTCTACAAGGGAAATTAAAAAAAGTAAATTTTTTATATTTATATAATACAAATGTTGAAGATTTAGGTAATCTTAAAGAAGTTAATAAAATATATTTATCAAAAGATACTAAATTAAATAAAAATGATATAGAAAAATTTAAAAATAAAATAATATGGGTAAATTAAAACATATAAAATTATACGAAGAAATAGTATTAAGCAGTGATGCTTCAAACAGGGAAAAAGAATATGAAGAATATATAAAGATAAAAACTTTAAAAATAGAAAAAATATTAAAGGAAAATGAAGTATTAGATGAATTGGAAATAGGTGATTTGCCAATTAAATCTTTATATAATTTAAAAGAAATTGGTGTATTAAATTTAGAAAATAATAAAACATTAAAAAGTCTGGGTAAATTAGAAAAAGCTGATAATTTAAATTTATATAATACAAATATTAAAGATTTAGGTAATCTTAAAGATATTAAATATTTTTTAGATTCAACGAAATTGTTTTTTTGCAAAGTCCAAAACAGAACTTAAGTGATTTTTCATGGCAGCCATTGCTTTTTTAGCATCTTGTTTTTCTATGTATTTATATAATTCTTCATGTTCTTCAAAAGATTTAAGAGATACACCGTCAGCACAGACATGTAACTTATTATATATTTGTACTATTTCTGGCGTAATTATTAAAAGTAAGGATTTGATCACACTATTCTGAGATGCTTCTGCAATACTTAAATGAAATAAAAAATCTTCTTCTACTGCATCTTTCCCTTTGGCAACTTGATCATAATAAACATTCAAACTTTCTTTAATGTTTATTAAATTATCAATACTTCTTCTTTGAGCAGCCAACTTTATTCCTTCCACTTCTAAAAGAACACGGGTTTCAACCAAACTGAAAAAATCAGCTTTCTCTAATTTTAATACATTCGATATCAACCCTTTAAGTGCTGATACCCCCAAACCTGCAACGAGAGTGCCGCTTTGCGGAATAGTATTCAATATTCCATAAAACTCCAATTTTTTTATAGCATCACGTACATAGGTGCGCCCCACTCCAAATCTTTCAGCTAATTGCCTTTCGGAAGGTAAACGGTCACCTGACTTTAATTGTCCTGATTCTATAAGTTGTCTTATCTGTTCAATAATAATGTCAACAGGTGTCTTATATTCTATCTGTTTAAAATTATTTATTATTTCTTCTTTCATATTTATCATTAAAATGGTTAATCAATAACTGGTAGACCAAAGTTAATAAAACTATTTTTATTCTACAAGTTTTTTTATAATTAATTTAATTATAATATAATCAACCTTTGTATTACAACTTTATTCTCTTGACTTATTACTTTTAAAAAATACACAGCAGGATGTAAATTGCTTAGATCAAGCTTAACAAATCTTGGTTTGTTAAAATATTTTTTTGACAAAATTAAATTTCCACTAATATCAATTATATTAAGCTTTTTTATTGTTCCACCAAATATTATAATTGATAAATAATTATTAGCAGGATTAGGAAAAACTTTAATTACATCTTTTTGTTGTGAAAAGGGTACAGGACTCACACTTGTTATTTGCTCGGGTATTACCCCAATTTCAGTATTTACATCACCCTCATCATAAGGAAAATTAGTTCCATTTCCATCGTTTTCTTCTGCACCCACGTCCGGTTTATTATCTCTTTTTCCTCCTAATATGTCTTGGTCAATAACAAAACTTGAAGTATATGCAAATGAAACCGCTTTGCTGGTGCTAAAAATTTTGTAATAATCATGTTCATTATCTTTTTGCAGCAGTTCTGTATCAGTAGTTAAATTTTCTATTGTATCTATGCCCGACCACCAAGAACCTAAATATTTAATATTTCCTTTAATTGTATTTGTTCCTTCCGGGATACTACTGGCTAATATAGCTTTATTGCAATTTGACATTAAGTTATTCACAATTTCTAAATTCTTTGGAGCATATTCTCTTCCACTTACATCGGGTCCAATCCAAAAGCCAATATCACAATTAACTATAGTATTAAATGCTATGAAATTATTCTCACAGATTGCATAGCTGGATAAATCTCCTCCTGTAACAAAATCATCATCCCCTTTATACAAATTAATAGCTCCTGCCACCTTACTACCTCCGGAGTTTAAATCCTGAAAATAGTTATTGTAAATTTGATGATTACTATCAATTACTCTTATTCCTCCGCTTTGGGCTAAATTTTCTCCAAAAAACCAATTATTGTTGGCTTTACAATGGGTTCCGTGACGAAGTGTCAGTGTTCCAACGCATTTACGAAAAGTATTATTAAAATATTCATTATAGGAAGATTTGTTGGAGATAATCTCTGCTTCACCCTTCCAATTGTAAAAGTAATTATTGTAAATCTTGGTATATGATGCACTTAATGAAGTGACACTATATCCTATGCGCATAGCATCCTGATCATTCAAAACTTTATTATTACTATCTACAACAGGATTTCTGTTTGCAAAATAGCTATGATGTATCAAATGCCTGTTTTCAATATCATTAGGCCGCTCAACTGTTATACAGTTTCCTAAACCATATTTGTTTATAAATGAACAGTTTGTAATCTCATTATCTTGCCCGTAAACTCTCACCCATTTAAATTTTTCAGTTTTATAATTATCCGATTGATTATATCCATTAAAAGAGATATTTTTAATTTTGCAATTAAAACACCAGTCTGCTGATGATGTAGAATACCTGAAATTTATAGCTCCATCGCCAATCAGCTCATCAGGAGGTTGGGTTCCTATAAAACTGAATCCTTCAATGTATATATAAGAACCGCCAATATTTATTTGAGAATTTCCGGTTAAAACAACATTGCCAACAGTTTCTGCTTTTATTACAACCGGTTTTTTTTGAGTTGCATTGAATTTAATATTAATTTTAAAATCTACATAGGGCTTTGAATTATTTGCAACAATGATAGTGTCTCCTGCATTTACATTAGATATAGCTGTATTCAATTCATTTTGAGAATACACTATTGTACTTGTCTGTGCATACGTCACTGATAAAAAAATTGAAAACGCAATAACTAACAATAATTTTCTCATAATTTAATTTTAAAGGTACCGGAAATATTCCGGCACCAATACAAAACTATCCATTAACAAATCAATTGACATACAATATTTATTATTATTCTATGGTAAAATAATCTAACCTAAATTCAATTCCTGCTGCATCGTCATGAACGACCTTTAATGTTACTTGATTCGAAGATTGCGTTGAAAAAGTAAAAGTTCTTTGAACATAATTACTGGCATCAGGTGTTCCTCCTGTATTATCAGAATATAAAATATTTCCATCTCCATCGGTAATAGTTATAATTCCTCCTCCCGTTGTAGATTTAGATACGGTATAATAACGCATGGTATAATCAGTATTAATACCCACTTCAAAAGTTTGAACAATACTGTGTCCATTTTTGCTTAATTTTGCACCTTTTACACCATCAGGAGGAGTTGGTCCTGTTGTTGTGTAAAAATTATTACCTTCTTCTTGCCAATAAGTTTTTCCATCTTCAAAACTAGGATTTAAAATAGTAGGGATAAATTTTCCTACCACATAAATATCTTCGGTATATTCATTAGTATCATCTCCATCAATTGCTGTTAATTTAACACTATAGGTTGCTTCAGAAGGAAAAACATGAACAGGATTTTTTTCAGTGCTGGTAGTATTGTCTCCAAAATCCCACAAATACGAACTTGCATTTGTAGAGGTATTAGTAAAAGTTACAGTTAATTTGTCAGCTATATAGGTAAATGATGCTTTTGGAAATCCAACGGCAATCTCTTCTGAATGCTTATCTGATTTGTCATTATTATCTGCTGCTGTAAGAGTTATAGTATATTTCCCTTTGGATTTATATTCATGCACCGGATTTTTTTTAGTACTACTTGTTCCATCGCCAAAATCCCAAGAATATACAGTTGCATCTGTACTGGAATTACTAAAGGATACTGTAAAGTTATCAATTGTATAAGAATAGTCTGCCTTGGGCAAACTGTTGTCAACTTCTAAATAAACATAATCTTCTTGTTCGCATCCAACAAAAGAAAATAGAAACAAAAGCATATATATCCAAATGCTTTTCATTGGTAAATTAAGTTTTCGATTTTTCATATCATTAAGTTTTAAGTTTTATAAAAACAATCTGGTCTACCAAATATATGGCTGCCAGCAACTGGTAGACCACTTTTACATTGCAATATTAAATATAAATACTCAAATATCAAAAAAATTTAACAATTTAATTGCTATTCAACATCTAACTCATTAATAATCAGTAGTTAAATATTTAATGTCTGTAAATAGGTAAGTTTAACTTTTAACGGCTAAGTTCTGTTTATTACCCAAAATTACTTTTTTAAATTTTTGGCTAAAGCCTGTTATCAATCGATTAATTTTTCCCTTGCATAAATGCAAGGGCTATTGAATCATACAATAATAATATTGTTGATTTTAAAATAACTCGTCAAATTTTTATAAGAATTTACAAATAAGTATTTGTATTGATTACACAAAAATATTTAAACCAGTAATTATCAATAAGTTTATTCATAATTCGCAATTGAAAAATACTGAGCCATTTAGAATAAAGCCCTTTTAACTAATTGAATAATTAGATACTGTGTTAAATTCCAAATAATTTTAAAAAAAATAATAAATATTTATCTTTTTGCACCTTTTAAATTTTTTCGACTTGTCTAATACCCAAGTATTTACTGCACCGAAAAAAACAAAAATTCATCAAAAATCTTAAATCTAAATTCGTAAACTATCTGAATTAGAAAAGTTTGTAAACTCTCCATTTAGAATCTAACCAATTACAAAATCAACAGCTGCTTTTGCATGTATTAAGGTAGTATCAAAAACTTTTAAACCGGTATGTTCTTGTTTTATTAATAAAGGTATCTCCGTACAGCCCAAAATAATTCCTTCAATTTGATTTTGAAGTTTATATTTATCGATGATTTTCAAATAAGCTGCTCTTGAAGAATCATTAATCAGCCCAAAAGTTAATTCGTTATAAATAACATTGTTAATAATCTCTTGGTCTTCTAAATCCGGGACAACGGTAATAATACCATACTCTTTTAATTTTTCTTTATAAAAATCACCTTGCATAGTATAAATAGTGCCCAAAAGCAAAACTCGTTTTATTCCTTGTTTGATTATTTCATTGCCAACTGCTTTTGCAATATGCAATACCGGCACAGTAAGCACATTTCGCACTTGTGGATAATATTCATGCATGGTGTTTGCACCAATGAGTATAATATCAGCACCTGCTTTTTCCAAATTCTTTGCTTCTTGAGCGAGATTTTTTGCAAGAAGTATGGTATTGGTAGTTTGCCAAACTCTTAGATCATCAAAATTAAAACTATACAATAGTATCTTTGCCGAATTTTGTCCACCTAATTTCTTATATACAAGTTCATTAAATAGGGCTTGCTGAAAAACGCTAAATATATTATTAATCAATATTTTATATTTATTTTACTGTGTTGAAATGCAAGCTTTTTGAATACAATGTCCGAGAAAGCATACATTTATTATATACAAATCATAATGTTTTTTGCTGCTCAGCTGCACACCTCTTTTGTATTTTGTTCAGTTTGAAGTATTTCTATACATCTGCACTTCACAAAATCCAAAATAGATGCACATCTGAGCTTTTCAGCAAGCCCTAAATAAGCGATAATATTCTGCGGTGGAATGCCAAGTCATTCCACCTAATAATCCAATGGTTTTCATTTATTTGTTTATTAAATGAAAGCTTGCTTTAACAGGTTGATGATCCGAATGTTGAAAATTCAAATCAATATTTTCAATACTAATGTTCTCAATATTTGGCGAAACCAAAAAGAAATCAATTACCGTAGTAGGCGTTGTTGTTTTATCATAAGGAGTGGCTACTCTACGATTTGTAGGAACATTATTTGCATACACCCATTTCCAATCAGCAGGCATATAATTTTCACTAATGGGGACATAATCTTTGGTGTCAAATTTATAGCCTGAAATTTCTGTTGGTAATCCGGGCGGACATTGATTCCAATCTCCTCCTACCAATACATAATTACCCTTAGCATATTCAGCTTCTAAGAATTTTTTTAAATATTCCATTTGCCCTGAGCGTAAACTTCCATCGTCATAGGCAGAGTTATGAGTGTTGATAATTAATAATTCTTTACCGTTTGACACAGGGATTCTGCTCACTAAAAAACATCTGTCCAACATAAATAATCCTTTTGGAAAAGCATAATTTCCGGGAAATTGATGCCGTACCACTTCTTCGGGTAAAAATTTTGCAAGAGTCATTAAACCGGAAAGCACTTCACCGTATGGTTCGGCAGGAGGTGTGGGAACAAAAAACACATCATAATTTTTACCGAAAAATGCATCATAATTTTCCATAGTAGATTTTATACTATCATATTCATTAATATGATAGCTCCTTTTCGAGTCTTTATCTACTTCTTGAATAAGAAAAAATTCAACATCTTGGTGGTCTTGTAAAAAACTTAAAACCGCTTCAAGATTTTTGGTAACATTTTTTTTATCGGGTCGTACATGCGTACCACCATCATAAAAGAAATCCATACTTGCATCCAAACCGCAATAACCAATATTCCAAAGCATGATATCAAATTGTAAACTATCGGGTACTGCAAAATTTGCCTCCCCTTTGTAAACCTGAACTGTTTCATCCGGTTTATAATCAGTAACTACTGCTGTAACAATTAATCCTGCAAACACTAAAACAACAGCCAAAACAAGATATAAAATAATTTTTAATACTTTTTTCATTACCTATAAGTTTAATTGATTAATAATTAGCTTTACTTTCCAAATTTATATTTTTTTTAACAAAATAGCTTATTTTTTTAATATTTTGTTAGATTTGTAATTGAATGCTAATCTAAAACTTATTTATAATGAAAAAAACTACGCTACTTGTATTATTGATTTCACTTTCATTTTTTACTATGTACAGCCAAACAGACAGTACAAAAACAAATGATGAGCCGGTAAAAACAGGCTTTAGTTTTGGTGCACTCCCTGTTGTTGCATTTAATTCTGACATTGGATTTCAGTATGGTGTTTTGGCAAATCTATACTCTTTTGGTGACGGTAGTCGTTATCCTTTGTATGACCATTCAATTTATTTGGAATGGTCTCGCTCTACCAAAGGTAACGGCAACAATGTTTTCAGATATGATAGTGACAAATTGATTCCGGGTATCCGAACAACTATGGAAGCATCATACAGAACGGAAAAAGCCTTAAATTTTTATGGTTTTAACGGTTATAAATCTTATTATAATGCAGATTATGAAGATGATACCAGCCCTGACTATATTTCAAGAATGTTTTACAGACATGAACGAAAGGTAGTTGTTTTAAAAGCTGATTTTCAGGGAAATATAATAGGAAGAAAGCTAAGGTGGTTGGCAGGTATTACCTATTTAGGAAGTAAAATAGCTACCGTAGATATTGCAAAACTAAATGAAGGCAAGGCTGAAGCCGATAAACTACCTGACACAGCAAGTTTATACGATATGTATGTTGATTGGGGCGTTATTAAAGACGACCAAAAAAGCGGTGGAGACAATGCTTTCTTTAAAACAGGATTTGTTTTTGATACACGTGATAATGAACCTAATCCTAACAGCGGTATGTGGACAGAAGCTCTATTTTTAGTAGCCCCCAAATTTATGGGCACCTATAGCTCAACAGCCACTGCTTTAATCTTAATTCATCGTCAATATTTTACACTTGTTCCCAAAACCTTAACTTTTGCTTACCGCCTAAGTTACCAAAGCAAAACAAGCGGTGATATACCGTTCTATATTTTACCCTACCTATATGATTCATACAACATCAGAGATGGTCTTGGAGGTGCAAAAACTTTACGTGGAGTTCTTAGAAACCGAATTGTTGGTGATGGAATGGCTTTTGCTAATTTTGAATTCCGTTGGAAAGTATTAAAAACACAATTTTTAAAACAAAACTTTTACATAGCTCTTAGCGGATTTGCCGATATGGGGCGCGTTGTCGATCCTTATGTTTTTGACCGTACAAACATACCTTCTCAATACCAATCGTGGGTAAATTATAATGATGAAAGTTGGCACATGAGTTTTGGTGCCGGATTGCATTTTGCAATGAACGATAATTTTATTGTTGCTATAGATTATGGTATGGCAACTAATGAACAAGACGGTACAAGCGGATTATATATTGGATTGAATTTCTTGTATTAAAAAGTTTTTTATTTTTAAACCTTAAAACCGGAAACTAAAGTTTCCGGTTTTTTATTAAATATTATTCTTTAGTATCCAATCTTATTACCTGACTGCTATCACCCTTTTGTTTTTTCAATTCTGCCATTTTTTCTTCAAATAGCATACGCTCATGCAGGCGTTTCGTGTCAAAAATACCCAGAAGTTCTTGATATGAATTTGAAAAACTACGCGTTCGGATATTACTTAAAATAACAATCGTTACTTTATTCTTAATATCGCGAACAAAAAGTGCGTTAAATCCTCGCCACCAACCTCCATGATAGATAATTTTACTGCCATCAATACATTTTCTTAATCGCCAGCCAAAACCATAAGCATGAATACTGTTTTTACGCACTTGTGGAAATTCAAAAGCTTTTTGCAAGCTACTGTCTGCAATTAATTTATTTTCATAAAGTGCTTTATCCCAACGCAACAAATCTTCAACCGTTGTATAAACACCTTTATCGCCCGTAACCCCGTCTTGATAGGTATGCAAGGCTTCCAACCATTTGTAATGATAGCCTTTGGCGGATTTGTAAATCCTATCGTGTTTATCTTTTACAAAAATTGTAGTATTCCACATTCCGGCTTTGTTGAAAATTTCTTTATTGGCAAATAGTTCAAAAGGCATAGCACTCACTTGTTCAACTATAGCTGCTAAAAGTGCATAATTGGTATTGCAATAATGAAATCCATGATTGGGCGGATAATATACTGCCGGAACACTATCAATCATTAAATGCAGCACATCACTATTGTAAACAGTTGTTTCTCTATCGGTATAAAAATCACAAAAATAATTATAGTTCGGCAATCCAGACCGGTGCGTAAGCAATTGATAAACAGTAATTCCTTTATAAGGAAAATCAGGAAAAAATTTCTGAATACTGTCTGAATAATCAAGCAATCCGCGTTCGTGCAAAATCATTACAGCCATAGCCGTAAACTGTTTTGAAACCGAGCCTATTTGAAATCTGTGCCGGAGCGTTAAAGTATCTTTCCGCTTATAATCGGCATACCCGTAACTGTTCTCATAGAGAATAATTCCATTTTGTGCCACTAAAATATTTCCGTTAAACCGGCTGTTTTTATACAATTTTTTAAACCAAGCATCAATTTTTGGCGTTATAAGCGAATCGTAATGCCTTTCTAATACAGTATCGGTATTTAGCCAATGTGTTTGGGAACTAATTTGATTGGATTCAACTTTTTTATCACCGGTAATAAAAAAATAATACACAAAGAGCACTATTAGAACAGGCAACAAAGAAAAATTTATATACTTATTCATTATTTAATTTTTTCAACTACTCTATTTTCTGCATAATATAAATAAGCCTCTACATTAGGATAATTCATTTTTTGCAATAATTCCATATAATTTTTTACTTGCTCGTGATGCTCAGTGCGTGCTTTCCCAAATTTAAAATCAATGACAATGGTTTTATCTTTACCTATTAGTACCCTGTCGGGGATTTTCAGACTACCGTCTTCATCCAAAATAGCATCTTCATTTTTTACTTTCCACTTAGCCGAAAACCAATCGGCAACTTTTTCATCTTCAATAATGGATTTAATTTTCTGGCGTAAATTATCCAATTCTTTCGAATTAATTTTACCTTCGTAATATTGTTCATTCAATACATAATCAATGTCTTCGGGTATTTTAATACGGGCAAACAATTCGTGCATTAAATTTCCGTAATTTACTTTATCTTCAATATATTTTATACTTTGTATAAAAAAATCTTCGGCATGATGTAAAATATTTAATTTTTTGGTCCAATCGCTTACAGGATATTCATCCAATTCAAAGCTATTTTCCGTATTCGTTTCATTTTTTTTATCATAAGTCTTATCATCAGAGCTTATTTCTAAAATATTTTCATTTGCATTAAAAAATTCGGGAACCGGGATATAGCCCTTTTCATCGTTTACAAACATTTTATCGCTTAATAGTAATTGTAGTAAATCAGCTACGCTTTTGGCTTCTTTTAATTTACTATTAAAAGGCGCAAACACAATTAATTCTTCTTTAGGGCGCGTAAAAGCTACATACATCATATTAAGCGCATCCATTAGAGTGTAAAGGGTTTCTTCGTAATACTCCTGTTTAAAAGTACTCATTGATAAAGCACTACGATAGACCAAGGGTACAAACTCAAATTTATTAAAAGGCGATTTTTTAGGATGTGTCCATATTATTGTACGAGAAAGTGCCGATTTTTCAAGACCCCAATCAAAAAACGGAAGAATAACCACCCCAAAAGCCAAACCTTTTGATTTATGAATGGTCATAATTTTTAACGAACTATCTTGGTCTGATAATAAAACCGACTTGTTTTTACCACGCTCTTCCCACCATTTCAGAAATTGTTCTATATCAACAGAGTCGTTTCCGGTAAACTCTTTAAGAACTTCCTGAAAAGTTTGAATGTATGCATTTTGATCTTTTATTGATTTTAAACCAAAAATATCAATTAATTGTTCACAAATTTGAAACAAATTATTCTTTTTCAAATTTTCCAATTCATCAAAAAATACTTTGGGAATAATTTCCGATTGTTCAATATTTTTTTGCTCAAAATGATTATGTACCGTACTTTTATTTTTTTGATACCTGATTATTTCACTTGCCAAGGCGGTTAAATGTAGATTATCATCTTGATTATTAATAAAATAAAGAGCATCAACCAATATTCGTACTGCATAAGAATTGCTCAAAAATAAAGATTCGGAAGAAATAATCGGATAGTGAACTTCGGCTTCCGGCGAACTCATATAATCCAAAAGTATTTCGGCAACTTCTTTGCCTTGCTTGTTGGTACGCACCAATACGGCAATGTCGCCTGCACTAAACTTTCTTTTAAGAATTAATTCTTCAATACGTTGAGGAAGCAATTCAAGAACTTTTTCTTTGTATTCGTTTTTTGAACGACTTTCTTGTTCAATAAATTCAACACGTACTCTACCTCCTTTTTTATCCGTTTTTTCAGGCAGCTTTTGGTAAGTATCTTTGTATGAATTTAAAATAATATTGCTCAATTCTTTTCCAAAATCAATCAAATCATTTTCGGACAAAGAACTTAGTTTAACATTAAAAATGTTTTGACATATTTGCGCCGCATTTTTAAAGATATAATTATTAAAATCAACAATATTTTTTTTACTGCGCCAATTAGTATCCAAATTTTTATTTTCGATGTAAAATTTACCAATATCTTGTTCCACACCTTTTAAAAGCAAGCGCCAATCACCGCCGCGCCACCGGTAAATTGATTGCTTAATATCACCCACTATTAAATTGGCATTATTTTCCGATAAGGAGTTTTTAATTAAAGGCTTAAAATTTTCCCATTGAAAACCCGAGGTATCCTGAAATTCGTCAATCAATAAATGACGATATTTATTTCCTATTTTCTCATAAATAAAAGGGGCATCATTTCCGGCAACCAGTTCTTTTAAAATACGTGTGGTATCACTAATTAACAATAAATTATTATCATGCCTGTATTCGGGAAGCAAATTGGCAAGACTTGTAAGAATACCAAAAGCATGAAAATTGGATAAAATATTATTTGCCGAAATATATTCGGCTAAATGATTATCTAATAAGCTTAAAATATCTTTTAATATCGGATTAAGTTCATGAAACAAGGCTGTTACCGTATTTTTCACATTTACCGAGGCGCTTTTTGCATACCATTTTTCTACATTGTCAACCGCATTATTAACGGTTTTGTTTGGTAATAATTTATCATCTTGATTTTCAACAATTCCTTTTAATAAGTAATTTCGGATGATTTTAAAATTTCCACCAAGATTTTGCTCAAGTGCAGTATGTTTTATCAAAATTTCTTTTGCTTTTTGACTATATGTTTTAAGTTTTCCTGTAAAAGCATTTTTTATTTTCTGCAATTCCAAGTAGTAAGAAGTTATTTTAACAAACTCTTCTTTATCATCATTACTGTTTTCAGATTCTAAGGCTTGAAATTGCTCTTTAAAAATTTCTTTAGCCAAGTCCTTAATCTCTGCCCGAAAATCCCAACTTTTCCCATCATCAATTTTATGATGTGCAAAATTTATTAACCAATTTTTCAGAAATTCGTTATCATCCGTAGCTTGACTTAACATTTCGGTTAATTCTTCAATTACTTTTTCTGTATCCAATTCAATGCGATATCCGCTTTGAACACCAATTTCAAAAGTAAAAGCACGAATAACCTTTTGTACAAAACTATCAATGGTATTTATAGAAAAAAAACTGTAATTATGTAAAATATTATCACGCACAATGCGTGCACGCTTTAATAAATCAATTTCGGTATAATCAGGAAAAGATTCTTGAAAAACCGTATAGAACCCTGCTTTGCTTCCGTATTTTACCAAATCGTTCAAAGCTTCCAGAATACGTACTTTCATTTCTTCGGCAGCTTTATTGGTAAAAGTAACTGCCAAAATGTGTTTGAAATTATCAGGATGTATTATTGCCAGTTTTAAAAACTCTTCGGTTAAAGTATGGGTTTTCCCCGAGCCGGCAGAAGCTTTGTATATTTTAAGTTTATTTTCCAAAGTTTTTAAATTAAGATATAAAAACAGTCAAAGATAAACATTTGTTTTATTCAAGTAAAATATACGACAGCTTTACTAAATAAAATCGGCACTTTATTTGTTTAAATACAGTAAAAAATACTTTTTTGGTTTTAAGAGTAAAAAAATATATGTAAGTTTGTAAAAATGTAAAGAATAATCATCTTTAAACTATAAAAATTGTTTAAAAAGAATACTACAAAAACTCAATTTGCTAAAATTATTGCAATTAATGCACTTTTTTTGCTTTTAATTGCCGCTTATGCTTTTGCTTTTTTTCAATGGCATTTAAAGAATGATAATACACTGAAAAACCTGTACCTTTTAAAAGATAATTTAGCCGATATTAAAAACCTGCAAAACAACTTTATAAATAAAAACTATTTTGATGAACTTTTTTTTGATACGGGCGAAAATAAATATACCAAACAACTTTCAAACAAGTTTGATAAAATAACGAACAATTTAGAAAATTTGCGTAGTGTAAATTCTTGGTATAATGATTCGGAAACACAGCTTTTGTATGATAATATTTTAGATAATGTACAAAGTTTACGCATTTCAAATAATTTATTACTTAAGTATTTGAAAGAAGCAGGAAATGAACGCTCCGGTATTTACAGTCATTTATTGCTAACCGAAAAGTCATGTGAAGAAAAATTTGCCAATCTTAATGGTATAACAAAAACGAAAAACTATTTTAAGCAAGCAAAAAATTATCGAAAAATTTTTTATTCGTACAGCGATTTGCAATTACTCAATATGATTAATAACTCGATAAATGCAAGTATTCAAACGCTGGAAAAAAATTATCAACTTTCAGGAAATTATAAATATTTACGCTTAATAGATCAACTAAACGAATACAAAAAAGTTTTTAATCAATATGCCCGTAAAATATTACAAATTGGTGTAAATGAGCATCAAGGAATAAGAATGAATATGAACGGGAACTACAAAAAAATAGATATACGAATAAATAAAATCAGCACAAAATTGCAAGCCTTACAAATTAAGGCAAACCGTTTATTTGCACTAATTATTATATTATTGCTTTTCGCAAATATAGCCCTAAGTTTTTACTTCCATAACAAAACGGCCAAGCAATTTGGTGATTTTGTCATAGCAAGCGAAAATTATTTCAAATCGTGGTTAAGCGGCGTTAAAGCACGTGCACCTGCAGTTCTTCCAAATGATGATTATCAAGAACTTCAAAAACTAATGAATGATTTTTCGGAAAAACTGAATTTAAGCGTGCAAATGCTAAAAGCATTAATGCGCTCGGATGCAAAATTGTTAAACGAAGAAAATTTTGATAAAGTTATTTTTTCGGAGATTAAAGCCGTTGATAAACATATTCGCAACCTTAACAGACAACTGAAAGCCGAAACTAATGCAACATTGGTAAATGAGTGGATACGTAAAGGACTTACCGGTTTTTCGGAAGTTTTGCGTAAAAACTTTGATGAGCCCGCAAAACATGCTAAAGAAATTTTAAGTAATCTGGTTGCTTATCTGAATGTTCCTATGGGTGCAATTTATTTGCCTTCAAGTGAAAAACGAAATACTTTTGACCTTGTAGGAAGTATTGCTTTTGGTAAAGAAAAACATTATGTACGTTCTGTTATGCTGGGTGAAGGGATTGTTGGCACGGTTGCGCTTGAACGAAAGACTTTAAATATTACCGATATTCCCGAAGACTATTTTAAAGTTTCATCAGGATTTTGCGAAGTAAAACCCAAAATCATTATTGTTATTCCCATTAATCTTGAAAATAAAGTTTTTGGAATTATAGAACTTGCTTCACTACAAAAATTTCAACACTTTGAACTTGAATTTATTGATGAATTAAGTAAAACACTGGGAGCTTCTTTTGCCATCTCGCGTATTTTCAGGAATACTCGAAATAAATTAGAAAAAGCAGAGAACAAAGTAATGTCTTTAAGAAGAGACAACAAAGAAAGTAATGTAACAATATTGCAACTGGAAAAAGAAAAGCTGCAACTAGAAAACATTAAAAAAGAAAATGAATTACTGGTTCAAGGAATTGATACTTTAATGCTGGTAGCTGAACTGGATTTGGATGGTAATATTTTGGAAATGAATAATGCATTTGTTGAATTATTTAAAAAATCAAAAGATATTTTATTG
This sequence comes from Bacteroidales bacterium, assembly GCA_021647685.1. Lineage (GTDB taxonomy): Bacteria > Bacteroidota > Bacteroidia > Bacteroidales > NBLH01 > NBLH01. The sequence goes on along the minus strand of JAKIUH010000024.1, from coordinate 4,118 downwards.
CATACAAATTACTGGGATTATACTTTTATGCGTGAAACCATTGAGGAAGATATTGCTCTGGATAAAATAAAAAATAGTCTTCGTATCGGAAAAATGCATACTTTAGAGCAACATTTCCAAATTGTACAAAAAAATATTGCTCTATCGAGTATTTTTATTCCCCTTAAAGATATTAAAGGAAAAGTATTTAAAATAAAAGTGCTTGCTTGGAATAATACCAACCTCTTAAACATTCAAACCGAAATGGAACAACTGCAAAAACAGTTGCAAGAATTCAGAAAAGAAAAGGAAAAAGAACAATTTAAAGCAGAAGAACTTGAACGTACTTTAAAAGAAAAAGACCAAGAAATAGCCAATATCCGAAAATTATATGAAGAAGAAATCAAGAAAATTAAATCAGAACACCTGAAAATATTTGCAAAAACAATGGACGAACAAAAGAAGAAAGAAAATGTACTTTTTGATGAAATTGATAAACTACGTAAAGAAATCGAACAACTAAAAAAATAAAATGACCAATCATCTAATGACACAAAATGCAAAATAAAATAAAATTTGCCTTACGCTATTTTAATTATTTAATCAAATCAAAATATTATTACGGACACGGTATTCATTCTCCTTTTGTTTATCAATTTGTGCGTTCGGTAATTTTTACAGAAACTAAAAATAAGGCTTTAAAAGTCATTAATAAAACAGTAAAAAAATACAAAAACAATAAAAACATAGTTTTTATTGAAGACTTTGGAGCCGGCTCAAAAACTTTAAAGGGGAAAAGCAGAAAAATAAGTGAAATTGTACGTAATTCATCCACCCGTAAAAAATACGGCAAATTAATTTTTCGAATGGTGGATTATTTCCAGATAAAAAATGCCATAGAGATAGGAACATCTTTGGGCATTGGCTCATTGTACATCGGAATCTCAGGAAAAGTACAGCTGCATACCATTGAAGGTGATAAATCATTATACAAAATTGCAAAAACAACTTTTGAGCAATTAAATTTAAGCAATATCATTGCATACAACGGTGAATTTGACAAGGTTCTTCCAACAGTATTAGAGAAAATAAACAAACTTGACTTTGTTTATTTTGACGGAAATCACAAAAGTAAAGCCACCTTAAATTATTTTTATCAATGTTTGGATAAAATTCATAACGAAACGGTTTTTGTTTTTGATGATATTTATTGGTCCAAAGATATGAAGTTTGCGTGGGAACAAATTAAAAGCCATCCAAGTGTACAAGTCAGTATTGACTTATTTCAAATAGGCATAATTTTTTTCAAAAAAGAACTAAGTAAAGAACATTACTTAATCAGATATTGATAATTTCCGTAAAAAAAGTATCTTTACAAATATTTTTTGGGGAGAATCATTAAATCAAAAATTAAAAATGAGTGAAATCATTAAATGTACCGAACTTAAAAAATTTTATCAAGTAGGTACACAGATCGTTAAAGCCATTCGGAACATTAGTGTAAGCATCAATGCCGGAGAATATGTTGCCATTATGGGACCATCCGGTTCAGGAAAATCCACCTTTATGAATATTATCGGCTGCTTGGATACACCAACAGGTGGCGAATATATATTAAACGGTCAGGCGGTTAGCAAATTAGAAGATGACCAATTGGCGGAAATCAGAAATAAAGAAATTGGCTTTGTTTTTCAAACATTTAACTTGATGCCGCGTTATTCGGCTTTGGAAAATGTAATGTTACCTTTAGTTTACGCAGGGCTTGGCAGCGAAAAAAGAAAACAACGTGCCTTAGAAGTACTCCAGCAAGTAGGTCTTTCAGACCGTGTAATGCATAAGCCCAATGAGCTTTCCGGCGGACAAAGACAAAGAGTAGCCGTTGCAAGGGCTTTGGTTAATCACCCTTCTATAATTCTTGCTGATGAGCCGACCGGAAATTTAGATAGCAAAACATCCATTGACATCATGCACTTGTTTGCTCAAATCCACCAAATGGGAAACACCATTATTTTAGTTACCCACGAAGAAGATATTGCCTTGCATGCACATCGTATTATCCGCTTGCGCGATGGAGAAATTGAAGCCGATTATCTGAATAAAAACATTGTATCACTAAGTTAATAAATTCAAAATAAGAAGCTTATGAAAATATATACCAAAACCGGAGATAAGGGAACAACTTCCTTGTTAAGTGGCGAACGGGTTCCCAAATATCATGAACGAATTGAAGCCTACGGAACTATAGATGAACTCAACTCTTTTGTAGGCTTATTACGCTCGGCAGATATAAAAAAAGAAGATAATGAGTTTTTAATAAAAATTCAGCATCATCTTTTTAATATAGGCTCACTTTTAGCATTGGGCGATAAAGAAGTTAAATTTAAAATGCCTGAAATTACCGAAAATGAGATTTTGGAAATAGAACAAGCAATGGATAAAATGGACAATAATTTACCCAAATTAAAAAGTTTTGTTCTTCCCGGTGGTGAGCAAACGGTTGCTTATTGCCACGTTTGCAGGAGTATTTGCCGCAGAGCCGAACGCCTGATTATTAAATTAAACACAGAAAATAAAATAAACAAGCATCTTCTTCAATACATTAATCGCTTATCGGATTATTTTTTTATGCTTTCACGTAAAATTGCCCATGAAAAAGATTTTGAAGAAATAAAGTGGGAAATGTAAATTCTACTGTGTTTTCTAAAAAAAGATACTACACCGCATCATTATGCAAAGCATAATGATGCGGTGTATTTTTAAATAACAATTGGTAATAAATGTTATACAATAGGCTGAGGCTTAGTATTCAATTTTTTTCTTACTTTTGTTCAAACAAAAACACATTATTAAACTCTAAATTTTATTTAATGGAACGGGATATAGAAATTTTTGATTTAATTGAAAAAGAACATCAACGCCAATTACAAGGAATAGAATTAATTGCTTCTGAAAATTTTGTAAGCGAACAAGTAATGCAATCTATGGGAAGCTTGCTCACCAATAAATATGCAGAGGGCTATCCGGTAAAAAGATATTATGGTGGTTGCCAAATAGTTGATCAAACAGAGCAATTAGCCATTGATCGTGTTAAGAAACTTTTTGGAGCAGCATGGGCTAATGTTCAGCCGCACTCGGGAGCTCAGGCAAATGCAGCAGTAATGTTGGCAACATTAAAACCCGGAGATACTTTTTTGGGTTTGAACCTTTCTCATGGAGGGCACCTTACGCATGGTTCTTTTGTTAATTTTTCGGGTATTTTGTATCGTGCCGTATCCTATAATGTCAAGGAAGATACCGGTACGGTTGATTACGATGAAATGGAAGAATTGGCAATTAAAGAAAAACCCAAATTAATTGTGGGTGGTGCATCAGCCTATTCACGTGATTGGGATTATGAACGCATGCGTGCTATTGCTGACAAAGTAGGTGCATTGTTAATGTTTGATATCTCGCATCCCGCCGGGCTAATTGCAGCCGGTTTATTAAAAAACCCCTTGCCTTATGCACATATTGTTACTTCAACTACACATAAAACATTAAGAGGTCCACGCGGTGGAATTATTATGATGGGCGAAGATTTTGAAAATCCCTACGGTAAAAAAACACCCAAGGGAAAAATCAGAATGATGTCTTCATTGCTCGATTCGGCTGTATTCCCGGGAACACAAGGAGGTCCTTTGGAGCATGTTATTGCAGCTAAGGCGGTTGCTTTTGGAGAAGCTTTAAGTGATGAATTTAAAGAGTATCAAAAACAAGTGCTTAAAAATGCCCAAACCATGGCAAAAGCATTTATGGAGAAAGGATATAAAGTCATTTCAGGAGGTACGGATAATCATTCAATGCTGATTGATTTACGTACAAAAGTACCTGAGGTTACAGGAAAAGTTGTAGAAAAAGCACTCGAAAGAGCTGACATAACGATTAATAAGAACATGGTTCCTTTTGATACCCGTTCTCCATTCCAAACTTCCGGATTGCGTGTAGGAACTCCGGCAGTTACCACACGTGGAATGAAAGAAGAACACATGCTTAAAATTGTTGATTTAATCGACAAAGTGATTATGGATGTGGAAAATGAAGCGCTTATAGATACAGTACGTGCAGAAGTAAATGAATTAATGAAAGATTTTCCGTTAAGC
>JAKIUH010000426.1 GCA_021647685.1 Bacteroidales bacterium | reverse complement strand
CTTCCAGACCTATTTTTCAATTCTCTGATAAACATAAGAATAATTTTGCAACACCCAAAGATAAAACATAAATACTGATTATCAACTATTTATATGGGTGTTGCAAAAAAGTGACGAAAACAGGAAAAAGATTTGTATCCCGCACCTATCTTTGGTGCTTGCTCGTGCGATTATTAATAATCATCAGGCTTTGCCCAATGCTGTTTTATTCTGCACCTTTGGTGCTAAACAGAGGTCATTCTCAAATCCAATTTATCACACCATTTTATACTGATTGTCAATATTATAAGCATATATGAATCAGTTGCTCTGAATCTATGGAAAAAAATAATAAGATAGCCACAGATTACGCAAATTATCGCAGATAAAAATAAAATCTATGTAATCTGCTGTTAAAAATTATTTGTATCCCGCACCTATCTTTGGTGCTAAAAGGTTTTATTCTAAAATCTTATTTAATATATTTTTTTGTGCTGATTATCAATACCATAAAGGTATATGAGTTGATTATTCTGAATTTGTCAAAACGTTTAAAAGTACTATCGGACGATTTGAAGTTTTTAAAACTTTTGAACGTCTAACAGACTTCAAAACGTTTAGCAAAATTTAAACAACCTGACTAAATGATATTGATATAGTGTAATAAAAATAGCAGAAAGAGCTGAGCTGCTAAACAAAACTATCTCCTTTCTTTATCTTCACATCTTTTACAAATTGACGGATTTTTTGCTCATCTTCTTTTTTGCAAATTAATAATATTCCATCCGACTCAACAACAATGTAATCTTTAAGCCCTTGAATAACCGCTAATTTTTCATCCGGCATATTTACAATTGTATTTTCCGTATCGTAAATGAGTACATTTTTACCAATTACCGAATTGTTTTCCTCGTTTTTATGACTGTTTTCGTATAATGAACCCCAAGTACCTAAATCAGACCAGCCAAAATCAGCACATAAAACATAAACATTCTCGGCTTTTTCAATAATTCCGTAATCGATGGAAATATTTTTACTCTCCGAATATGTCTCATCAATAAATTTTTGCTCTTCATAGGTATTATAAATACCAATTCCACGTTTAAACAGTTCGTCAACTTCGGATAAATGCTTATTAAAAGCGTCCATAATGGAATTAAGTTTCCATAAAAATATACCCGAATTCCAGAAAAACTCACCGCTTTCAAAAAATATTTTCGCCATTTCCAAATTAGGCTTTTCGGTGAAGGTTTTTACTTTAGTAGGTTCACAATCAATATTACCAATTTTTTGATTATGATTAATCTGTATGTACCCGTAACCTGTTTCCGGACGATTAGGTTTTATACCCAAAGTAAGCAAAGCATCATTTTTACTTACAAAATCAAGCCCCTGATTAATGACTCTGATAAATTCTTGCTCATTTAAGATTAGATGATCGGAAGGTGCTACAATGATGTTTGCTTCCGGATTTTTTTCGCGTATTTTATAATTGGCATAAGCAATACATGGTGCTGTATTCCTGCGCATGGGTTCAAGGAGAACATTATCTTCCTTTATCTCGGGTAATTGTTCTAATATAATACTTTTATAATCACGATTACTTACAATTAAAATGTTTTCAGCCGGACAAATATTTTTAAAGCGGTCAAAAGTTTGTTGTAAAAGTGTTTTTCCTGTTCCCAGAATATCAAGAAATTGTTTAGGTTTACCGGAACGGCTCAGTGGCCAAAAACGACTACCTACCCCACCGGCCATTATCACGCAAAAGTTATTGCTGTTCATTGTTTTTATTTTAAAATTTGTACGAAAATACAGAAAAAAGCAAAGATTAGCAAAGAATTAATTATCCGAGATTTGTACATTGAAAATTGATGTATTTATCTTACCATCTTCCTGTATCATTATTGTTTGTTTAACAGCTGATTATAGAGTTTGTAATATTGCATGGCAATATTGTGGGCACTGTATTTTTTTGCATTTTCTAAGCCGTTTTGTATTAGATTATTACGTAGTGTATCATCGGTAATAATTTTGCTTATTGCTTGCCTTATTTCTTCAACAGACAAAGGATTTACTTTAAGGGCTGCATTAGCTGCAAGCTGATTTAAAGGCTCAATATTAGATGTTATTACCGGACAACCTACGGCATTTGCTTCAATAACAGGCATTCCAAAACCTTCGTAGGTAGAAACAAAACTTAATATATCTGCCTTTTTATATAGCTCTACTAATTCATCATTGGATATATTAAAGTAGTTTTCGTATTCAATATTATTGGTTGATAAAAGTGTTTTTTGTTGCTCATTAAGTTTTCCTACAATAATTAATTTGCTATTTACATATTTTAAAGCCTGAATTAATCGTAATAGATTTTTGTTTGCTTTGGTGCCTATATGCAGGATTACCGGTTTTTGTTTGTTGAATATTTTTTTATGATACAGAAATTTTGGCGAAACACAATTAGGAATCACAACAATTTTATTTTCATCAATACCTGTATAATTCAACAGTTCTTTTTTTGTAAATTCCGATATTACCGTAACATAAGCTACTGACTTAACAGGTAGAGTAAACCAAAAGAGTTTCAACAACTGTTTTTTCAACGGATTGCCGTATTTTATACTTCCCACATCGTGAATGGTAAGAATGGTTTTGTTCTTTTTTAAAAAGGGGGCTAAAAAATGGTCGTAACCGGTAATATGATTGATGTCTGCTTGTTTTTTACTTATGTACAGCACATTTTTTATGCGATTAAGTAAACCTACACTTTTATACTTTGCATACACTTTATTCACTACTACATCATCAGGTAGATATTCGGCAAGTGTATCAAAAATATTTTCAATACTGTGGTATTCGGGTAAGGGATGGCGGTAGATTAGGGAGAGGTGCATAAAAAAACTATAATTTAATATTTAAAAACTTATTAAAACTAAAAATTATGAGACTAACAACAATTGAAGCTTTTACCAAATGATTTAAAACTACGACAAAATCAGTTTCGGCTTTAATTACCTGAAGAAAAAGCAAAGGTATCCACAATATCATTGAATAATATTTATTAGATAGCCGTAACAAAAGGAATAGATAAAAGTTATAAAATAGTCCCAACAAAAACATAAAAACAATACCACCTGTGCTTCCAAAATTGGCATAGGCTTCTCCCAATGGACTTAAACCCATAGAAGTATTATCACTGATAAGTTTTCCTGTAAAACGTGTAAAGTAATTTCGCCCTCCGGCTTTGGGTTTATTTGGGTCTAAAAAACGAGGGATTAAAGAAGCTCTAATTCCGGTAACGATTGTTTCGCCATTAGCAAAAGGTTCATAACGTGGTACATGACTCATAATACGAGCAACAATCCAGCCCTGGTTAATCCGGTCAATTGCTGCATCAATATTTTCATTTGTTGCTAAATATCCTTCGCCCATCAACTCTTTT
>JAKIUH010000023.1 GCA_021647685.1 Bacteroidales bacterium | reverse complement strand
AATGTGCAACAGTTGCGTAGCAACAATTACCGGTTTTCGTTTATTCATGCACTTTTGTTCCAACATTTTTTGAATAATCGGAATTTCTTCGGCAGGAATTTCAATCCCCAAATCGCCGCGTGCCACCATAATGCCGTAACAATGATCTAAAATCTCATCAATATTATCAACACCTTCTTGATTTTCAATTTTTGCAATGATTTTTATTTTGCTGTTCTTTTCATCTAAAAGATTTTGAACAGCAGCCAAATCTTTTTTGGAACGAACAAATGAATGTGCAATAAAATCCACATCTTGCTCAATAGCAAAACGGATAAAATCAATATCCTTTTTACTTAACGAAGGCAAGGAAAAAGAAACACCCGGAACATTAATACTCTTGCGGCTGCCTAATTCTCCATCATTTTCAATACGGCAAATCAGTTCATCTTCTTTTTTTTCGATGACGGTAAAACAAAGTTCTCCATCGTCAATTAAGATTTGACTGCCTACGGGTATTTCTTCAACAAAACCTGTAAAATTTGCATTAATACACTGTGCTGTAGTTTTTTCGTTAGGATTATCTCTAAACCGTATTTTATTGCCTGTTTTTAGTTTGATTTTTTCTACTGTTTCTGTAATTCTAATTTCCGGTCCTTTGGTATCGATAAGTATTGGAATTCTGTCCGAGACCAAACGAACATTGTCAATTACTTTTTTTGCATCGGCAAGTGTTTGGTGTGCCGTGTTTAAACGGACTACATTCATTCCGGCTTCAAAAAGTTCTTTTAAAAACGGAACATCGCATTTTTTGTCTGAAATAGTGGCTACAATTTTTGTTTGTTTGAGAAGCATTGCGTTAATTTTTGTTGATAAAATATTCAGTAAAAGCATAAAAAAAACGACAGCAAAAATAAGTTTTGTTTTGCTATCGTTCTAAACGGGTTATTTATTTAAAAATATAAGAATGTTTTCTTCAATTCTTTTGTTTACATTATCAGTGTCGGCTTTTTCAAATTTTTCACCAATAATTTTTTCATACAATTCAATGTATCTTTGCGAAACTTGCGCTATAAACTCTTCGGGTATTTTGGGTAACTTTTGATTTTCTTTTCCTTGAAATCCTTGTTCTGCAAGCCATTCACGAACAAATTCTTTTGATAATTGTTTTTGATTTTCGCCTTTGGCAAAACGTTCCTCATATCCTTCGGCATAAAAATAGCGCGATGAATCGGGGGTATGAATTTCATCAATTAAATATATTTTTCCGTCTTTTTTACCAAATTCATATTTTGTATCTACTAAAATCAAACCTTTTTCAGCAGCTATTTCCGTTCCGCGTTTAAAAAGTTTCAACGAAATACGTTCCAACTCTTTGTATTCCTCTTCCGAAACCAATCCTTGTGCAATAATTTCTTCACGCGAAATATCTTCATCGTGAGCTCCTTGTTCGGCTTTTGTCGTAGGTGTTAAAATCGGCTCGGGAAATTTTTGATGTTCTTTCATTCCGTCAGGGATTGCCACCCCACAAATTTCACGGGCACCTGCTTTGTAAGAACGCCAAGAACTGCCGGTCAAATATCCGCGGACAATCATCTCAACAGGGTATGGTTCGCAAACATGCCCTATAGTAACCATCGGGTCGGGCATATCAATTTTCCAATTAGGAACAATATCGGCGGTAGCATCTAAAAATTTGCCTGCTATTTGATTCAATACTTGTCCTTTGTAGGGAATACCTACAGGTAAAACATGGTCGTAAGCAGAAATCCGGTCGGTTACAACCATGATTAAGTATTCATCATTAATATTGTACACATCACGTACTTTACCTTTGTAAAAACTTTTTTGTTTCGGGAGATTAAAATTTGTTTCAATTACCGATTTAGCCATTGTAATTAATTAAAGCGTTAATAAATAATTTGCAGCAAAATTACGCTTTTAAGCTATATTAAAAAAACAAAAATCATTCTTAACAAAAACTTAATATAGCAGCTTTAAACACAGTATTTCTTATATATAAGTTGATAATCTGAAACTTATATACGACTATGAAAAATAACAGGAAACATTTAACATATTTTAACACAAAAGCATGTTAAAAATCATGTGGTGTTTCAACTGATTTAGCTACTTTTGTTTGTCAAAATTAAATTAGGGGGAGTTTGGGCATTTAGAAAGAGAATAATGAAAGTTTTGCTTATTATTGGAACAGGTGGATTTTTAGGAAGTATATCACGCTACATGGTTCAACAATTGTTAGCGGATAAATTTGGAGCAAGTTTTCCATACGGAACATTGGCAGTAAATATTATTGGAAGTTTTATCATAGGAATTGTTTATGCACTTTTTGAGCGTGGAAGTGTTTTAAGTCCTGAGTGGCGACTTTTTTTGGCGGTAGGGTTTTGTGGAGGATTTACCACTTTTTCATCATTTGCCTTTGAAAGTTTACAAATGTTGCGCTTAGAACAGTTCTTGTATCTTTCATTATATATGTCATTTAGCTTAATAGCCGGTTTAATGGCTACTTATTTGGGTATTTTATCAATTAAATTACTGTAAAAAATGGGCGACAGCGAGAAAACAAAATTATTGGCAATTTATACGGGAGAAACCGAAAAATATAATTTTCGTCCTTTGTATGAAGCCATAGTTTATGCCGCTAAAAAATCAGGTTTAGCCGGTGCTACGGTTATTCGCGGAATTATGTCGTACGGAGCCAACAGCAAAGTGCATACTGCAAAAATATTTGCCTTATCAAATGATTTACCTATTAAAATAGAAATTATTGATACCGAAGAAAAATTGAGAAAATTTATTGATATAGTGAAAAAAATGTTTAAAAAATCAAGTTCGGCAGGTTTAATTACGCTGAAAGATGTAGAAGTAATCATGTATCAATCGAGTAAAAAATAAGAAAATAAATATAATATTAATTTAACGCAATTTAACATGAAAATCAAAGCGATTAGTGCATTAGAAATTTTGGATTCAAGAGGTAATCCGACAATTGAAGTAGAAGTAGAATTAGAATCAGGAATTGTGGGTCGTGCAGCAGTTCCATCAGGCGCATCAACAGGTGAAAACGAAGCCGTGGAGCTAAGAGACGGTGATAAATCCCGTTACATGGGCAAAGGTGTTTTAAAAGCCGTTCAAAACGTAAACGAAAAAATTGCTCCTGAATTAATCGGCATGGACGCAACCAATCAAGTAGCTATTGATACAAAGATGCTTGAACTTGACGGTACGAAAACCAAAAAGAATTTGGGTGCAAATGCCATTTTAGGTGTATCCTTGGCGGTTGCAAAAGCTGCTGCCGAATATGAGGAACTTCCTTTATACCGATATATTGGCGGAACCAATGCCAATACTTTACCCGTTCCGATGATGAATATTATTAATGGTGGCGCACACTCTGATGCACCAATTGCATTTCAAGAATTCATGATTCGCCCCGTAGGAGCACCCAATTTTCACGAAGCAGTTCGTATGGGAGCGGAAGTATTCCATAATTTAAAAACTGTTTTGAAAAAACGCGGATTAAGTACAGCAGTTGGTGATGAAGGTGGATTTGCACCTGCACTAAAAGGGATAGAAGATGCCTTAGGCTCTATTGTTGAAGCAATTGAACTTGCAGGATACACTCCCGGAAAAGATGTTACTATTGCCTTAGACCCAGCAGCATCTGAATTTTATAAAGACGGGGTTTACGATTATACTATTTTTGAAGGTGAAAACGGTGCAAAACGCAACAAAGAAGAACAAGTTGAATATCTTGCAGAATTAATTGACAAATACCCTATCGATTCAATTGAAGACGGTATGGCAGAAGATGATTGGGACGGATTTAAATTATTAACTGATAAATTAGGCAATAGATGTCAGATTGTAGGAGATGATTTATTTGTAACAAATGTAGATTATCTTTCTCGTGGTATTAAAGAAGGTTCTGCAAATTCAATTTTGATAAAATTAAACCAAATTGGAACTTTAACCGAAACATTAAATACTATTGAAATGGCACATCGTGCAGGTTTTACCTGCGTAATTTCGCACCGCTCCGGTGAAACTGAAGATGCTACTATTGCAGATGTTGCCGTAGCTGTTAATGCCGGACAAATTAAAACAGGATCAATGAGTCGTACTGACCGTATTGCTAAATACAATCAGTTACTTCGCATCGAAAAACAACTCGGTGCTACTGCTCGTTTTAAAGATGGTAATAAATTTGCCAAATAGTAAAATAATTTTGCATTTATATTTTAAAAGGCATGAGTTTATTCTTGTGCCTTTTTTTATTCTACTTATGCAATCCCATTTCCAGACCAATAGCTAATCGTGGAAAATAAACATCCCCAACCATAGCTTTGTAATCATCACTTAATAAATCGCTCAAACGATACGATGCGCTGATTACCCAGCGGTTAACACCCATTCGGGCGATAAATCCGTAATTTAAATGATTGACATAGCTCAAATCTTTTTCATTTACTTTTATTTTACCGGCATACGAAGGCGGACTGTTTTTATCTGCAGCATCTTCATAAAAATGTTTTACGGTCATAGCATATCCGCCATATCCGCCCAAATCAATAAATTTGCCGATTATGTTGCCTCGTTTCCCAAAATTAAAACGTATATATGCTTCCAAATTAACATTGTTGTACTTTAGTTTTTCTTTATCATGGAGTATATTATTGGGAATTTGCTTTGCTGCATTTTGTTTTATTGAATACTGCGCATTGGCATAACTCAAACCTGTTCCCCAAGCAAACCATTCGCTTAATTTACGTTTATATCGCCAACCAATTGTAAAAATTCCCGATTTTCCCATATTTGTTTCAACTTCATTATCCTCATTCATCGGAATAATCAACAGATAATTCAAATAAAGTTGATGAAAATTTTTGTAATTGGGCCCGCTGGAAGGCATCTGAAAGTCCAATTTTCGTACATCTTGATGTAACAACACGGTTTGTGAAAAAGTATTTATCGAAAAAAATATAAATATAGGGATTAGAACTTTTCTCATATTTTATAAAATTTCAAAACATTAATAAATTTTAATGATTATCATTCATTGGTATTTAAAGCCGGATTAAACACATTAGTAAACCCTTTAAAATGTACCGTAACACTACCATTTTCAGGTATTTCGGACAAATCTAATATTACTGCATCTTTTTGATAAACATCAATTAGCCAATAAGATTGAATAATTCCGTTTTCGTCTTTAATGTTATAATACAAATAATTATTCATCTTTCCTTTTTTATGAACGATGAGATTTTTATCTACCTGAACAATTAATTCATTATTTTTTACTACAAAATTAAAAGTAGCTTCTACTGGTAAAGTTTTTGTACCGGTAAAAAAACTTGCCTGAGGTACTCCGTATCCATGCGCATAATCATAATACGGATACAAATCCCCCGATTGCTCAATTAAATCAAAAAGTTGCATATTGGTTAAAAAAGGGCGACTTTGCCAGGCGCAAGCAATAAAACCGGCAACTAATGGTGTTGCAAATGAAGTACCTTTTACTTTTTGCAGTTTATTTTTACCGGCTGCTATTACGGTGCCGATGGCAACCACATTAGGTTTTCTTTTATAGTTCGCATTAGGTCCGTACGAACTAAAGTTTGCATGAAAATCCGTATAAGGATTAATTGCGCCGACACTCATTACACTATCTGCATCGGCAGGTGTAGCCAATATTTTCCAATCCAAATCACCGTCATTACCCATTGCATTTACCACAATCATACCTTTTCCGGCTGCCATATTTGCAGCTTTTGCAACCAAACTGGTATGTCCGTCCATTTGAAAAGTATAATATCGATGATAAGTATATGCCAATGAACTACTGATAATATCCGCTCCGTTTTTATCTGCCCACTCCATAGCTGCCAACCAGTTCTCCTCTTCCGAAAAGGGTTCGGTACTGACCTCAGTTCGTGCTAACAAAAATTGTGCATCAGGAGCTAAACCCATATATCGCCCGTTGGTTTTTCCTGCTATGCAGGAAAGTACCATAGTACCGTGTTCATTGTGCGAATAAACTTCTTCTTTCTTCCGCGCAAAATCATAAGTTCTTATTATTTGCTTATTTCTATACAAATGCGCAAAAACAGGGCTTTTGTTTACATTTGGAAAACCGGCATCAAATACTGCAATTTTAATTCCCTTACCTGTAAATCCGGCATTCCAAAAAGTATCGGCTTGCATCCTTGCGGTTTGTAAATAAAGCAAGTCCTTTTCGCTATGCGAAATAAGTGTATCGTAAGGATTTCGCATTAAAACAGCCTTGCTTATAATCGGTTGAATGTCTTTTACAAAATGTAATGTTTTTATTTTATTTATCTGTTTTTTATCGGCTGCCACCGATACCGCATTAAACCAACGCGATTGCACATTTACCGATTCTACAAACTCCGATACTTTATGTATATATACCTGATTAACCGGAAAATCCGTACTATCATACAAGTTTATATCCGATTTTATTCGTCTTTCAATGGCTTTTGCATCAAAATACTCAAACGGATTAAAAGTACTGCCTTTTTTATCTTTAAAAAACACCCAGTAATGATGTGTTTGAGCATTTAATTCAAAAAAAGCAAATAAAAATATTGGTAATATGAATATTTTAAAATATATTTTTTGCATTTTGTCTTTCGTTTTAAAACGCAATTTACATTTTATAATATTTCAAAACAAATTTATCATGGGATTAAGCATTCATTACTCAGGCGAATTTAATAAAAAATCATCTTTAAAAAATATGATTAATGAACTTAAAGATATTGCCGAAAATTTGAATTGGGAATACTTTATCTACGAAGATGATTTTCCGGAAAATTCATTGAATAAAAAAGAATTTAATAAAGAAAAGCTTTACGGTATCAGTTTATTACCCCCAAATTGCGAGCCTGTAAATATCTGTTTCCTTTCAAACGGCAGAATGTCGGCAGCCTTAAACTTGCAATTATGGGCAAACCCGAAAAATAAAGAAGAAAAACAATATTTATATATGATTGCCACAAAAACACAGTTTGCAGGTATAGAAATACATAAAACTATAATTCATCTATTCAGATATTTAGATACAAAATATTTAACAAATTTTAAATTAACCGATGAAAGCAACTACTGGGAAACTATGGATGAAAATGAATTAAAAAAAGGATTTGACAAATACAATAAAATATTAGATATGACTGAACTTGCTTTAAGGACTACTCCTAAAAAACAGAACGAAAGCTACCAAGAGTATTTCAACAAACTTGTAAAGATGATTAATAAATTCAATAAAAAACCTTAAATCGGCTGCCATATTCGCAGTAAAAAATTTAAGCCGAACCCTTTATTTTCCAAGCAACTCATTAATAGCCACACCCGTTGCCCCCGATGGATAAGCAATATCCATTAATCGTGAAAGGCTCACCGCCACATCACGCATATACACTTGACGCACAATTTTTTGAGCAGGAATATCCCAACCGTACCATATCAACGGTACATGTGCATCATAACGATAAGGTGAGCTCTGTTTATAATAAGCAACTTCATAACCATTACCTGTTTCTATCCAGCCGGGCAACAAATTTATCAGAACATCTCCCGAACGTTTCGGATGATAACTGTTTTGGAATTTTCTCAATATACCATCCGTAAAGTCAGTGCTTTGCAATACAGATGATGTTGATGCATTTGCAACTCCCGTAAATTGCGTTAAAAACAAAGCTGTTTTCATTTGTATTTCGGCTAAAGATATTTTATCTATATCAATACGCAATTGATTTAGATAAACTTGCCGGTTATAATAAGCTTTCACCCAATTTTTGCGGCCGTAAACAGCTTTTAAGTAACTTTCCAAAACCGATATGGAACGGTCGGAATTAAATTTTCCTACCGGCATACCCAATTCTTTATAATAATTTTGATTATCGGCACATCCCCTATCCGATGTTAAAACAATTAAAAAATCACCTTTCCCAACAAAATCTTCCAAAAAGTGAATCAGATGAGCCAAGTCAGCATCCAACCTTAAATAAACATCTTCCAATTCAACAGAACGAAGCCCGAAAAGCTCATTAACATAAGCAGTAGTAGAAAATCCGATATTAATCACATCCGTATAATCATCTTTTCCAAGTTGCTCATTTACAATAGCAGCAATAGCAAAATCCTTAGTATAAGTATTCCCGTAGGGTGTATATTTTATTATTGCTCTGCCGTATTCTTTCGATAACTCTTTTAAATCATAAGGAAAAACCGTTTTATTTTCACCAAAACCATATTCATAAGAATTTCGGTCAGCTAAACTTTCTTTATACAAATTAATTGGCAATAAAGTTTTCCACTCACGCGAAAGATAAACATCAATAATTTGTTTCTCATTAAACCGGTTTACCCATTCTTTTAAAGAGTCTGTATAGAATTTACTGCTTGTCCAATAAGCCGTTTCATCGTCAAACCAATACACCGCATCAGCCAAAGAGCCCGAAGGCAAAATAGCGGCAAAATCTTTCAAAGCCACCCCAATTACTTTTGATTGTTTATAAGTAGCAATTTTCAATTCATCGCTAAAAGTTGAGCCAAACAAATAATGCGGCGAGTATTTATGATTATCAAAACGGGGTAATGAATTAGCTAAGCTATTATCTTCCACGCAATATATCTTTCTTTCTTTCAAACGGTTATACCAAATATTTGAAACAATTCCATGATTTGAAGGCGTGGTACCTGTAGCAATTGTAGCATATCCGGGTGCCGATTCGGTAATTAAATAATCATACATAGCATTCTCACAAACAGTACCACCATTGATTAATTTTTTAAAACCTTCCTCTGTAAATTTATTCATATAGCGTTGCAGCAATTCATAACGCATTTGCTCAACTACAACATTAACAATCAGTTTAGGCTTTTTCGGCACCGATTCTGTTTGCGAAAACAAATGAACACCTAAAACAAGCAGCAGAAATAATACTAAAAAAAATCTATTCATATTAATTTATTTGATTTTATATTTGGGTGGCAACGGGCTTTCCGCTTGTAGTCCCAATAATAAAAAATAACAAAACTAATTCCGTAAAAGGAGCTTCGCCTGTCGCTCTTTTACGGAAAGTTTTGTATATTTTTTATTATCGGGAGCTACCGCTTCAATCCCTGCCACAACACATATTAAGCAATAACTCAAAAATTAAACATAACATCTTGCTCAATGCTACATGAAGTGATATAAGCAATAAACTATTTTTTTAAAAGAGTACACAAAGATAAACGAATTTATTTTTATATTCTTTCAATACAATTAACTTTGCAGCAAAATATCAAGAATAATTATGGCAACAATTCAAGAATTAGAAAATATTGCTTCGCAAGTTCGACGCGATATACTTAGAATGGTAAATCATTCTGCATCCGGGCATCCGGGCGGTTCATTAGGCTGCGCCGATATTATGACTGCCTTATACTTTGAGATTTTAGAGCATAATCCCGATAATTTTGACATGAACGGGCACAATCAAGACCTGTTTTTTCTTTCAAACGGTCATATTGCACCGGTTTGGTACAGTGTTTTGGCTCGCTCCGGCTATTTTGATATAAAAGAGTTAGGAACATTGCGTGAAATAGGCACACGCTTACAAGGGCATCCCGCCACCGAAGAAGGTTTACCCGGTATTCGTATCGCATCCGGCTCTCTCGGACAAGGCTTATCTGTTGCAATAGGAGCTGCACTTACCAAAAAACTAAACAAAGACACAAAATTAGTGTACTCCTTACATGGCGATGGTGAGTTAGACGAAGGTCAAATCTGGGAAGCTGCCATGTTCGCAGCCCATCATAAAACGGATAATCTGATTTCAATGATTGATTACAATCAAAAACAAATCGATGGACCCACCGACAAAGTAATGAATTTGGGCAATTTAAAAGCCAAATGGGAAGCCTTTGGTTGGGAAGTACTCCAAACCGATGGCAACAACATGCAAGAAGTTGTAGAAATATTAAAACAAGCCAAAACAAAAACAGGAAAAGGCAAACCCATAATGATACTCATGAAAACAGAAATGGGAATGGGGGTTGATTTTATGATGGGCACCCACAAATGGCATGGTGTTGCACCCAACGATGAACAATTGGAAAATGCACTCAAACAGTTGGAAGAAACACTGGGTGATTATTAAACTAAAATTATAATATCCTAAAAAAACTCTTTCTCTGCAAGAGTTTTTTAAAAACCAAAGGCTTCGCTTAAAGCGAAGCCTTTGGTTTTTAACTTTAAAAGCTTAAAAAAATTCCAAACTATAGTTTTGTATTCCTTATGAAAATTCATAATTTTAAAGGCTGAAACTAAAACCTTTCTAATTATGGATAACATACAAGAACCTTCACAAACAAATTCATCAAATCAAGAAACAAACGATGATAAAGCTCTTGCTATTTTTAGTTATCTGTGGATTTTATGGATTGCAGCCTATATTTTGTACGAAAAAAAGAAATCGGAATTTAACCTGTTTCATTTGAGGCAAGGACTTGGCTTGTTCATTATTTGGATAATAAATGTAATTTTAAGCAATTTTTTACCTGCTATGCTAAGTCTCTTTATTTACTTAGCAATAGCTGTTTTTGAAATTATCGGCATAATATTAGCCGTAAAAGGTGAACAAAAAGAATTACCCTTAATCGGGAAATTCATCAACGATAATTTAAAAAATTTCAAATAAGCAGAAAAGTCGTATCAATTGATGCAGCTTCTTTTTCCTACTTTAAATTGACATACTACAATATAATTAACCTAATAAACAGTAATCTGTATTAATATGTATATAAAAAAAATACTACTCCCCCTCAGTTTTCTGATATTGCTATTTTTTTCAGCAAAAGCCCAATACACCAAAGACATAAAAACCACTCGCATACTTTTTATTTTCGATGCATCAAACAGCATGAACGGTAAATGGGAAGGCAAAAAGAAAATTGAAAGTGCCCGTAAAATACTGATAAAACTTGTGGACAGCTTAGATAAGCTGCCTAACACCCAATTAGCACTTCGTGTTTACGGACATCAGTATGCTTTTCCTCCTCCTGTTTGTACCGATTCAAAACTTGAAGTACCTTTTGCCTACAACAATTCACAAAAAATAAAAGAAAAATTAAACAATATTGTTCCAAAAGGAACAACCCCTATTGCCTATTCACTACAATTAGCCGGCGGAGATTTCCCGCCCATGAAAAATGCACGCAACATTATTGTTTTAATTACCGATGGTATAGAAGCCTGCGATGGTGACCCTTGTGCTATTGCCTTGATGCTACAAAAGAAAAACATTGTAGTAAAGCCTTATATAATAGGTATAGGTTTGAATATGGAAACAAAAAAAGCGTTTGAGTGCGTTGGGAATGTTTATAATTCACAAAACGAAAACGAATTTGAAAGTATGCTTCAAATAGTAATAAAACAAACTTTTAATAAAACATCGGCACAAATCAATCTACTGGACAGCTATGGTAAACCAACAGAAACAAATGTAAACATGACTTTTTACAACAAAAAAACAGGAACATTGCTTTTTAATGTAATGCATACCTTAAATCAAAATGGGAATCCCGATGTTTTGTATATGGATCCAAAAATTGATTATAAAATAATAGTACATACCATACCGAAAACAATTATCGACAATATTAAAATTGTGCCAAATAAACACAATATTATTAAAAAACCGGCACCTCAAGGATACTTAATGGTAAAACAACTCTCAGGAAATGAATATAGAAATACAAAATTTATTGTACGCAAAGCAGGAAAAGGAAGTACTTTGTACGCGCAAGAATTTAATAAAAAAGAAAAATACCTTACAGGAACTTATGATATAGAAATACTTACACTTCCCAGAATATACAAAAAAAAGATAAAAATAACTCAAAGTAAAACAACATACATAAATATCCCGCAGCCCGGTTTGCTTAACTTATCCATGCCGGCAAAAGGATATGGTAGTATTTATGTTTTAAAAAACAAAAAACAAGAATGGATATATAATATAAATGGTATCACACGCGAAACTATTTATTTACAACCCGGAAATTATCGAGTAATTTGGCGTACTGCAATAGCAAAAAAAATGAATTTATCACAAATAAAAGATTTTAAAGTTATATCAGGAAGATCAGTGAGCATTAAATTTTAGCAAATTGCTAAAAAATTAAGTATAAAAACATATAATAAGATAATTAATACACATATTATTGTTTACCTACAAATGTTTATAACATTGATAATCAACTTTTTTGAGAAGTGCTTTTAAACATATGTTCAAAAAGATGTCATCAAACAAGTTCTTTTGTATTCTATAACATAAAATTCAGGCTGTATTTTTTATAATTTTGACGTCTCAAATGATAAAAATCATATATTTTACAAAAAAATATATTATGTATAAAATAATTGAAAAAGAGTTTTTCTCAGAAAAAGTTGTAAAACTGGTTCTTGAAGCAGCAGATATTGCCAAGAGCCGTAAAGCAGGGCATTTTGTAATTGTCCGCGTTGATGAAAAAGGAGAACGTATTCCCCTAACCATTGCCGATTCGGATATTGAACGAGGCACCATTACTTTAGTAATACAGGTAGTGGGCGTTACTTCGGCAAAATTGGCAAATTTAAATGTAGGAGATGAAATCCTTGATGTAGTAGGTCCTCTTGGCAAGGCTACTCATATTGAGAACTTCGGAACTGTTTTAGCAGCAGGTGGTGGTGTTGGAGTTGCACCTCTATACCCTATTGTAAAAGCATTAAAAGAAGCAGGAAACAGAGTAATTACTGTGTTGGCAGCTCGTACTAAAGATTTAATTATCCTAGAAGACGAAATGCGCAAGTATTCTGATGAAGTAATTGTAATGACCGATGATGGTTCTTATGGGAAAAAAGGATTGGTCACTATGGGGATGGAAGAAGTTATTGAGCGGGAAAAGGTCGATTTCTCAATGATTATTGGTCCTGCCATTATGATGAAATTTGGTGCTCTAACCACAAAAAAATACAACATCCCTACCGAAGTAAGTTTAAATACCATTATGGTCGATGGAACAGGGATGTGTGGTGCATGCAGAGTAAGTGTCGGAGGAAAAACACAGTTTGTTTGTGTTGATGGTCCTGAGTTTGATGCACATCAAGTAGATTTTGATGAAATGTTAATGCGACTTAACGCTTATAAAAAAGAAGAAACAGAAGCATACGAAAAATATCTTGCTTTACAGCAAGCATAAAATTATAATCAATTCTGAAAAATGGAAGATTTAAGCTATTATAAAGAAAAACGCAGCGAAGACTGGAGAGTTGAATTGCGTAAAACAAAAAAAGCAAAAGAACGCACCCTCATGGAGCGTATATCTATGCTTGAACAAGATGCAGTTGAAAGAAGTCAAAACATTGAAGAAGTTAATCTTGGATTAACCGAAGAAATGGCTCTTGTAGAAGCCCAAAGATGTTTGGATTGTGCTAATCCTACCTGTATAACAGGGTGTCCTGTCGGGATTAACATACCCGGATTTATCAAAAAAATTGAAGTAAAAGATTTTCTCGGTGCCGCCGAAGTATTAAAAGATACCAATACATTACCTGCAGTTTGTGGAAGAGTTTGTCCGCAAGAAAAACAGTGTGAAAACAGTTGTTTTTATACAGTTCAGTTGAAAAAGCCGCCTGTAGCTATTGGTTATTTAGAGCGTTTTGCTGCAGATTATGAACGTAATAGCGGAAAAATGGCTATTCCCAAAGTCGCAACAAACAATGGAATAAAAGTAGCAATTATTGGTTCTGGACCAGCCGGTTTAGCAGCATCCGCCGATTTGGTGAAATTCGGATACGATGTTACGGTTTTTGAAGCCCTACATGAAATTGGAGGCGTATTAAAATACGGTATTCCTGAGTTTCGTTTACCCAATGAAATCGTAGATGTTGAAATTGAAAATCTTCGTAAAATGGGCGTAAAATTCCGTACCAATTTTATTGTTGGAAAAACTGCATCTTTTGATGATTTGCGCGCACAAGGCTATCAAGCATTCTTTGTAGGAAGTGGTGCAGGTTTGCCTCGTTTTATGAATATTCCGGGTGAAAATTCAATAGGAATTTTTTCATCAAACGAATACCTCACACGCGTAAACTTAATGAAAGCAGCAGATAATAACTACGATACACCTGTTTCTTTCGGCGACACGATTGCCGTTATCGGAGGTGGAAACACAGCAATGGACTCAGTGCGTACGGCAAAACGTTTGGGTGCAAAACGTGCAGTAATTATTTACCGCCGTTCTATCGAAGAAATGCCGGCACGTGTTGAAGAAGTGAAGCACGCCCAAGAAGAGGGAATTGAATTTATGAATCTGCATAATCCGGTTGAATACATCGCAGACCAAGATGGACATGTAAAGCAAATGCGTTTACAAAAAATGAAGCTTGGTGAACCCGATGCATCAGGTCGCCGCCGTCCTATTCCTATTGACGGTTCCGAGTTCTTGATGGATGTTGATGCAGTAGTAGTAAGTGTTGGTGTATCTCCAAACCCTCTTATTCCAAGCAGTTTAAAAGACTTGGAAACTACTAAATGGGGGACCATTGTAGTAAATCAAGACACTATGCAATCATCGGTTAAAGACATATTTGCAGGTGGAGATATTGTTCGCGGCGGTGCTACGGTTATTCTTGCTATGGGCGATGGACGAAAAGCAGCAGCAGGAATACATGATTATCTAATGGAAAAAGTGAAAAAAAATTAATAAAATCTGATAAAAATGGTAGATTTAACAACTAGGTATATGGGATTAAGCCTGAAAAATCCCATTATAATTGCCAGCTCGGGTTTAACAGGAAATGTTGAAAGCATAAAAAAACTTGAAGCAAACGGTGCAGGTGCTGTTGTTCTGAAATCCATATTTGAAGAAGAAATCATTATGGAATATGACCACATGATGAACAAAATGGATCAGTTTGAAAGCGATTATGAATACTTTGATTATTACGATTACAAAATCAAAGAAGAAAACGTAAGCAAATACCTGCAATTAATTAAAGATGCAAAAGCAGCAGTATCCATTCCGGTAATTGCCAGCATCAATTGTGTTTCATCACACGAGTGGACTTATTTTGCAAAAAAAATTGAAGAAGCAGGTGCCGATGCCATAGAACTTAATGCATTTATACTTCCTTCCGACCCGGAACGTTCAAGCGCAGAAAATGAAAAAGTATATTTTGATATTGTTAATACAATTAAAAAGGAAGTAAAAATTCCGGTTGCTATGAAAATGAGCTATTACTTCTCAAATTTGGCACAAATGATTAAAAAATTATCCGAAACCGAATTGAAAGGAATTGTATTGTTTAATCGTTTTTACAGTCCGGATTTTGATATTGAAGAGTTAAAAGTTATTTCATCGCATATTTTCAGTACTCAAAGCGACCAGGTGATGCCTTTGCGTTGGATTTCAATTATGGCAGAGAAAGTTTCTTGTGATTTAGCAGCTACAACAGGCATTCATAAAGGCGAAGATGTGATTAAAATGTTATTGGCAGGAGCAAAAGCTGTTCAAGTGGCTTCAACAATTTATCAAAATGGAGCTGAATATATTCAAACCATGCTTAAAGAGATTGAAGAATGGATGGAGCGGCACAATTACCTGAACATTGATCAATTTAGAGCCAAATTGAGTCAAGCTAAAAACGAAAACGGAGCTCATTATGAACGTGTTCAATTTATGCGTTATTTTGGCGAAAAAGAATCTACATTATAAAATCAGATAAAAGGCGGAATAAAACCGCCTTATTTTTTTCGCCAATACATCCAATTATCTAGACATAAAGATAGAAATGTCTTTATATTTAATAAATGCTAAATAGGATAATTTGTTAGTATATTTATATTAAAACCATATAGAATAATGGAAAATGTATCAAACATCAGTAAACTGTTTTACACCTGGATAATACTATTTATCGTTTGGTTAGCATTTACTTCCACACTGGCTATTGAAGAAGTAGTTACAGGACTGCTTGTTAGTTTGATTGTAGCTTTGCTCTCTTTTCGTTTTTTTACGGGAACAGGCTTAGGCATTTTTGCACCAAAAAAAATCTTTTATTTAATACAATACTTTTTTGTTTTTATCGGTGCACTAATTAAAGCAAACTTTCATGTTGCCAAAATTGTATTATCACCAAAATTACCGATTAATCCGGGTATTGTAGAATTTGAAACCAAACTAAAATCAGATTTTGCAAAAATGGTTTTGGCAAATAGTATCACGCTAACACCGGGCACTTTTACGGTAGATATCGTTGAAAACCGCTTCTATATTCATTGGTTAGAAGTTTCGGTTACCGATGAAGAAAGTGTTTATAAAGAGATAGCAGAAGGCTTTGAGAAAATTTTATTAAAAATTTACGAATAGAAAAACTATGAACGTGTTTTTTATCATCATCATGGGAATAATTATGTTGGCAGGCGTTTTTGCCGTCATCAGATTTATTAAAGGTCCCACAACAGCTGACCGTGTTGTTGCATTGGATAATTTATCCACAATAGTGGTTGCAACACTCATTTTTATGGGCTTTGTTTTTCAGCGATTTATATATATTGATGTTTCGCTGATTTATGCAGTTTTGGGTTTTATCGGAGTGCTGACTATTGCACGCTATTTAGAAGGAGGAATTTAATATGGAAACGGTACTACTTTATCTTGGATACTTTTTTGTATCGCTGGGTGCGGCATTCTTATTTCTGGGCGCATTTGGAATTTTTCGTATGCCCGATTTTTATACACGCTTGCAAGCCGGAACTAAATCAAGTACACTTGGTGCAATGAGCCTTATTCTTGGAGTTGGATTGATGCAACCCGAATGGTTTTTTAAAACGGTAATTATTATCATTTTTATCGCCATCTCAAACCCAATCAGTTCACATGCATTGGCTCGCGGAGCATATAAAACACATCAAAAACCCTTAACGGATACCATTGATGCATACGAAGAAGTTACGGAAGAAAACAAAAATAAAAACGAGGAGGAATAATACATGGATGCAATTAGTTTACTACTCCTGTTCTTTTCATTAATAATAATGATTGGTGCAGCAGTTTATGCAGCGATTATGAAAGATTTGATTTTTGCAACAATTGGTACTTCGCTTATAAGTCTATCCTTATCGGTTATTTTTTATCTGTTGCATGCTCCCGATGTTGCATTAACAGAAGCTGCTATTGGCGTGGCTTTAAGTACTATTGTTTTTATAATTGCTATTAGAAATACGAAAAGATACGAAGACGAGAAATAAGATAAATTATGAGAAAATTAGTAATATTATCATTATTGTTGGTATTGGGCTATTTTTTGCTGAATACTTTTGCCGGTGCAGAATTTGGGAAAGACCGTAAAGTATTGGCAAATTACTATTTGGAAAAATCACCAAGCGAACTACAAGTAGCCAATACAGTAACTGCAATTGTTGTAAATTTCAGAGGCTTTGACACCTTAGGTGAAGTAACTGTTTTGTTTTTGGCCGCAACAGGAATGGGTACCATTCTATTACGTCGTCGCTCAAAACATACCGGACTTAACCCCATGCGTACATCACCCGAAGCAAGTAAAATTGTTCAAGCTGCAGGTAAGTTATTATTTCCTGCGATTATGATTTTGGGTGCTTATGTGTTTATTCACGGACATTTAACACCCGGAGGCGGTTTCCAAGGAGGTGCTATTATAGCAACCGGATTTTTACTTTTGTTGATTTCTTACCGGCAGTTTAAAGTGGAACATAAATATGTTACTTGGATAGAATCCTTAGCAGGACTTACATTTGTAAGTATTGGTTTACTCGGCATCGTTTTAGGACCGCACAATTCATTTTTGGAAAACTTTTTAAATGTAGGTACTTTAAATGAATTGACAAGTGGAGGAGTAATCGCTTTGGTATATATTGCTGTAGGTTTTAAAGTAGCAGCAGAGCTTACCGGTATATTGGATACATTAGTAAATATTCGTGAAACAGGAGATATTGATTAAAATTTATGACAATGAATCAACTACTTACATATTCCGTTTACGGTACTGCCATTTTAGTTATGATGATTGGTATTTATGCGATGCTTACCAAAAAAAATCTCATCAAAATTGTAATTGGCATGTCCATTTTGGACTCAGGATTTAATTTGCTTTTAATAGCCTTAGGCTATATAAAAGGAGGAACAGCACCAATATTTTCGCCTGCTGTTGAAGGAAAAGACGTAATTATGGTCGATCCGATACCGCAAGCATTGGTACTAACAGCAATTGTTATCGGTTTTGGTGTTACTGCCGTAGCACTTTCACTGGTAATTCGCTTATATAGAAAACATAATACGATTAAAATTGACGAAATAAAAACATTGAGATGGTAGCAAATCCTATTTTATACATAGCATTACCGCTGTTTACCGCTTTCCTTGTGCCTCTTTTGGCGAAATTATGGAAACCCTTGGTAAGGATTGTCCCCGGTTTGGTTTTGGCATATTTGGCAATAATGTCTATAGTGCTGATGCAACAAGTGGGTCCCGATAAGCCAATTATTACAATGATTGCAGGATGGAAAGCTCCTTGGGGAATAAATCTGGTATTTACTTCTTTCAGCGGATTTATCGCAAGTTTGATTTCGATACTTGCATTTTTCATTTGGTTATACAGTTTTAAATTTAAAAAAGTTGAATTTGACGATGCACAAAAGTATTTCATACTTTTTATGTTGTTAACTGCAGGTTCAATAGGCGTTGTACTAACAGGCGATATTTTCAATATGTTCGTTTTTGTTGAAATAACTTCGCTTTCTGCCTATGCACTCACAGCTTTTTACAAAGGGCGTGATGGAGCCGAAGCAGCTTTTAAATTTTTACTGATAGGGGCTTTCTCGTCCATTATGTTGCTTTTAGGCATAAGCATTTTATATGCTTATACAGGAACATTAAATATGGCGCAACTTGCTATGCTGATGCCGCAAGTACCGATGAAGGCAAAAGTTGTATCATTCCTGCTCTTCTTTGTCGCATTAGGTATCGAAGCCGAAATGTTTCCACTCAATGGTTGGGCACCGGATGCCTATTCGCAAGCACCCGGACCTATTGCCGCTTCCTTTGCCGGAATATTGGCAAAAGCCGGAATTTATGCTTTAATAAGAGTTAGTTACACCATTTTTGATTTAGGCAACGATGGCGGTTTTGACTTACTCCTTGTAATGGGTTTAATCACTATGGTGGTTTCCGAATTAGTGGCTATGCGACAAGAAAACTTACGCAGAATGCTTGCTTATTCAAGTATGGGGCAAATGGGATTAATAATGATAGCTTTTGGCTTAGGTACTAAAGAAGGAATTTATGCCGGCTTGTTTATCATGTTTAATCATGCAGTAATTAAATCATTGCTTTTTCTTGCATCCGCATATTTGGTTTACTACACTTCACGCAAGAAAATAAGTGATTTAGACGGTTTTGGTAAATTATTACCGGTAACCTCTTTGCTTTTTGGTTTGGGGGCATTTGCCATTGTGGGTTTACCTCCTTTTTCTGGATTTTGGTCAAAATTATCGCTTTTGGTAGCTACGGCAGACAGCCATATGGAATTTGTTTTGGCAACTATTTTGGCAGTAAGTGTAATAGAAATCATCTATTATTTCCGTGTGCTGGGCAGATTATATTTCCGTAAAGCAAACAAGGAAATTAAAGTAAGAAAGCCCACATGGAACTCAACGGTTAGTATGATTGTGTTGGCAATAGTTATCATTGGTGTAGGTTTGCATCCTGATTTTATTACCGGATTATTACATAATGCTGCTGCCGATCTTGCAGACAAAGCCGGATATATACAAAAAATAATTCCTGATTTATTCAGTCAAACGCTTAATTAGTAAGATATGAACGCATTAATTATATTACTTTTTATTTTAGGTGGAGGTGCTATTTTAAGCTATTTTGCCTATTTATCAAAACATATTTTAGGACAAGCGGTAGTTTGGCTGGTTGCCCTGATTTCACCAATTTATTTCTTTACACAAATTTCAGTTGGTGATACTTTTACCTTTAATTTAGCTGGTTATCCTTTAAGCCTTGGCTTTAATAATTACAGTTGGGTATTTGCTTTATTAATTATGGTGCTTTCGCCGCTTTCATTAATCTATTCAACCGGATATATGAAAAGCAAAATACGTTTGGGAACATTCTATTTTAGCTTCATATTCAGTATTTTTGGCATGATAGGTATTTTAATGGCGCGCGATTTGGTTTCCTTATTTATCTTTTGGGAAATAATGACATGGGCATCTTACCTTTTGGTTATTTACCGCGGAAAAGACGTGGAGCATACCGGTATAAAATATATGATATTCAGTGCCATTGGAGCCTACTCCATGTTTATGGCTATTGTAATTCTTAATCGTGAAATTCATTCATTTGATATTGCTACCATAATTAGCAATTTTGGAAATATGAATGTTTCAGACCAATGGCTAACCGGAATACTTTTGTTAATAGGTTTTGCTGTTAAAAGCGCCGTGATGCCAATGCATGTTTGGGCACCCGGTGCCTATACCAACACGCCTACATCATTTACTGCTGTTTTTTCCGGCGGATTATCTAAAATGGGGGTTTACGGTATCGGTTTGGTTGTTTTAAACCTGTACAGTCAAGGAAATTTTGCACAAGTAGGTATGTATTTAGCATGGTTGGGTGCAATTTCTTCGGTTATGGCTTCATTTCGAGCCGTTTTTCAATACGATGCTAAAAAAATGCTTGCCTATTCTT
>JAKIUH010000425.1 GCA_021647685.1 Bacteroidales bacterium | reverse complement strand
CCACCACCAAAAACAATTGTCCACATACCCATGCCCGGAGCAGGATCACTACCCGTCAGATTAAAAGTATTATCACAAGATTCTCCATCGGGTCCTGCATCTGCTATAATTTTATTGGAAGGAACATCAACCGAGTCAATATCGCTACAAAAACCATTGTCTATTGTCCAGTAAAATCGATTAATACCGGGCTCTAAATTAAAAGCAGTTGTCAGATAATTAGTGGGGTCTTGAATAACTGCTGTTGTATTTACTAACCAAAATCCATACTCACCGGAAATAGTTTGATTTCCACTTAATGAAACAAAATCACAAACAGGAAATACCTCTGTGGTATTGGTTGCAATAACTTCTTTATTTGTTATTGCAACAGTATCAGTTAAGCCATTGGCGTGCCATACAAATTCATGCGTATTGTATAGTGGGTCAAGAACAAAAACACGTGCATTAAACAAAGTATTGTCATCAAGGAACACGGCAGTTAGCGATAAATTTTCCCAGTAGCCGCCTGCAATTGGTGTTGCATTTAAATAAGTAGTATCGGTACAAACTATTTGATCAGTCCCCGCATCAGGAACCGGATAAGTTGCAGTAACAACAATATCATCTGATGCAGAACATATACCTTTTGTAAGGGTCCATCTTAATGTATTTGATCCATTCTTCAAATAATTTACAACAGTATTGTATAAAGTAGGGTTAGCAAATGTGCCTCCACCATTAACATTTGTCCACATACCTGAAGCCCCTTGTGCCGAAGGGATATTAGCATTTAATGTAGCAAAATTAGTAGAAACACTCATATCAGCCCCAGCATCAGCCGTGACTGAATTATTAGTAATAATTACTGAATCCGAACCTTGTTGGTCGGTCCACCTAAATATATTATTATCTAAACCCAGTCCTGTTACTGAAGTTGTTGTTGATGTAGGGTTAGCAATTGTGCCACTCCCTGATATCAGCGTCCAATTTCCGGGAGGAACACCCGGTGTTGCAGTAAGAGTAGTCGAATTAGCACAAACCTCTTGGTCAGGTCCTGCAAATTGAGCACGCCCTACAAAGTTAATTGTCAGTAATATACCTACAAACAATAAAAATTTTAAAAAAGTAGATTTTTTTTTCATAGCCCTATTATTAAGTTAATAAATAATTTTTTTCTTTTTTTATTAAGTTATATGGTAGGTTTTGTTTGTTTGCAGTTTGGGTAAAATTATTAAATTTGATTAACAAGTTAAAATCTATTTTATGAATAAATCAAAAAATTAGATTAAAGTTCTAATCATAAAGACAAAAATATAGGACAAAAAGTTGCATAAATAAAAAAAGCGAGTGAATAACTCGCTTTTGTTTAGTAAAATTAACCTTCTGTTTCTTCTGTTGTTTCTTCCAATTTATCTTCGTTTTTATTTCCGGTCATATAATCAGGCAATTGCAAGCCGGCTTGTTTAAAAAGTTCATCCAAAGGAGGAATTGCCCCCATTAAACCTTTCATAAAATTAGCAGTGGATGAACCTTCTCCTCCATTTCCGGTTTCCCAAACGGTAATTTTATCAATTTGGATATTTTTAATTGCTTCTACTTGTGTTTTCACAATTTCCGGCAATTTATCGGCAATCATCAACATGGCTGCATCTTTTGAGTTGTTTCCTGCTGCATCTACCAGTTGTTTAAAGCCTACGGCTTGTTTTGTCAAAATCTCATATAAACCTTTGGCTTCGGCAAGCATTTTTTGATAAACACCATCGGCATTTCCTTTGGCAATTCTACGAATACGCTCTGCTTCAGCCTCAGCATCAATTTCAATTTTTTGTTTTTCAATTTCTGTAGGTATAATCACATCTGCATATTGCGAAGCTTTTTCTCTTTCTGCACGTTCCATTTCAGCTTTTTGCTCTGCTTTATAAGCTTCTGCAAGTGCCAACGCTTCATTGATTTTTTCAGCGGTAATGGCAATTTTTTTCGCTTCTGCTTCCAGTTTTCTTCTTTCGGCATCTGAATTGGCTATGGTTACCTTTGCTATATTTTCTCCTTTTACTGCTTCGGCGTTCATGGCAGCTACTTTAATACGTTCTTTTTGTTTTGCATCCGCTTCACCAATATTTGCTTCGGCATCGGCTGCTGCCACTTGTATTCTTTTGGTTCTGTTGGCTTCTGCCTCACCAATAGCTCCGTCCCTTTCTTTTTCTGCAACGGCTTTTTTAGCTTCATTTATGGCTCCTGCCGCAGCTTCACGTCCCAGAGCATCAATATAACCGGATTCATCGGTAATGTCCGTAATATTAACATTAATAAGTTTTAGTCCTATTTTGATCAACTCATGTTCAACGGCATCTGAAACATTTGCCAGAAATTTTTCCCGGTCACTATTAATTTCTTCAATATCCATAGTAGCAATAACCACACGTAACTGACCAAAAATAATATCGGCTGCCAAATGATGGATATCTTCCTGCGCCAAACCGAGTAATCGCTCGGCAGCATTATTCATCACTCCCGGTTCGGTTGAAATACCCACCATAAACCTTGAAGGAACATTAACACGTATATTTTGTTTACTCAAAGCATTTTTTAAATCTACTTCAATGGGAATCGGAGTTAAATCCAAATATTCATAATCTTGAATAATAGGCCAAACAAAAGCCGCACCTCCATGAATACACTTTGCTGAATCTTTACCGCCTACTTTACCATAGATAACCAGAATATGATCGGCAGGACAACGTTTATATCTTCTGAATAAAGAATATATGAGAATAAAAACAAAAAGTATCGCTAAAGCGATTGCTATTACCACAAACTGAGCCATAATTTATTAGATTTTAGAAATTAGATTTTAGAAATTGTTAATAAGAACATTTATCGTGCTTTATGCACTACCAATATATTATCGTTTACTACTTCATCCACTTCGATAATCGCACCTGTTTTAATATCTTCCAAATCACTTGTCATGGCATTTAAGGTGCGCAACTGACCTTGTACATTTATTTGTACTTTTCCCATCCCCGCCTTTTTTGCAGGAATTGTGAGGTAAACATCTCCTGTTTGCCCTATGGCATTATTCAAGTCTAAAGTGCCGCTATGCGTAAATTTACTAATATAATAAAACAAAAAAGCCATGATTATCATCATGATTAGCCCGCTAAGCATGGACACAAAAATGGTTACTGCCAAACTAAATCCTCCTTCGATACTCGCCAGTCCGCTCCATGAAAACAGGGTAAAAAAAGCAACCATGTTTTTAAAAGTAAAAGGATGAAAACCAACACTTGTATCTCCATCAAAATCATGATCGAAATCATGATCAACATCTCCACCGATAAAAGTAATTATTAATTGAATAAAGAAAAACAGTGTTGAAGGAAAGGCAATTGTCCAATAAATTTTTTCAATTAACTGCAGTCCATCACACAATGTAGGAAAATACGAAAACATTTTCGTTTGTATTAATGAA
>JAKIUH010000424.1 GCA_021647685.1 Bacteroidales bacterium | reverse complement strand
ATTCCTAACAGCGAGGGTAAAAGAACAACTCCTTCGATTGTGGCATTTATTGATGGTGGAGAACGTAAAGTTGGTGATCCTGCAAAACGTCAGGCAATTACCAACCCTGAAAAAACCATTTTCTCAATTAAGAGATTTATGGGTGAAACTTATGATCAGGTAGCAAAAGAAATTAACAGAGTTCCATATAAAGTTGTTAAAGGTAAAAACAATACTCCGCGTGTGTTAATTGACGGACGTGAGTATTCACCCCAAGAAATTTCGGCAATGGTACTTCAAAAAATGAAGAAAACTGCCGAAGATTATCTTGGTCAAGAAGTTACCGAAGCAGTAATTACAGTACCTGCTTATTTCTCTGATTCACAGCGTCAGGCTACAAAAGAAGCCGGTGAAATTGCAGGTTTAACCGTAAAACGTATTATCAACGAGCCAACGGCTGCATCTTTGGCTTATGGTTTGGATAAAAAAGGTAAAGATATTAATGTTGCTGTTTTTGACCTTGGTGGTGGTACTTTTGATATTTCAATCCTTGAATTAGGCGATGGAGTGTTTGAAGTAAAATCAACCAATGGTGATACTCACCTTGGTGGTGATGACTTTGATCAAGTAATTATTGATTGGTTGGCTGATGAATTTCAGGCAGAACACAATATTGACTTGCGTAAAGACCCAATGGCGCTTCAAAGATTAAAAGAAGCTGCTGAAAAGGCTAAAATTGAACTTTCAAGCAGTTCAAGCACTGAAATTAATCTGCCTTATATTATGCCGGTTGACGGTATTCCAAAACACTTGGTAAAAACATTAACCCGCGCTAAATTTGAACAATTGGCAGATAAATTAATCAATCAAGTAATTGAGCCTTGTAAATTAGCTTTGCGCGATGCAGGATTAAGCACTTCTGAAATTGATGAAGTTATTTTAGTGGGTGGTTCAACACGTATTCCTGCAATTCAGGAAAAAGTAAAAGAATTTTTCGGCAAAGAAGCATCAAAAGGAGTAAACCCTGACGAAGTAGTTGCTATTGGTGCAGCTATTCAAGGAGGTGTATTAACCGGTGAAGTAAACGATGTATTGTTGTTGGATGTTACACCTTTATCATTAGGTATTGAAACAATGGGTGGTGTGATGACTAAATTAATTGAAGCAAATACTACCATTCCAACAAAAAAAGCAGAAACATTTACTACCGCAGTAGATAATCAACCTTCGGTTGAGATTCATGTATTGCAAGGTGAACGCCCAATGGCAAAAGATAATAAAACAATTGGTCGTTTCCACTTAGACGGTATTCCACCTGCACCACGTGGTGTGCCACAAATTGAAGTTACCTTTGATATTGATGCAAACGGTATTTTAAATGTTTCGGCAAAAGATAAAGCTACCGGAAAAGAGCAAAGCATTCGTATTGAAGCTTCATCGGGATTAACTGATGCTGAAATTGAAAAAATGAAAAAAGAAGCAGAAGAAAATGCTGAAAGAGACCGTC
The DNA here is from genome assembly GCA_021647685.1 of Bacteroidales bacterium. Lineage (GTDB taxonomy): Bacteria > Bacteroidota > Bacteroidia > Bacteroidales > NBLH01 > NBLH01. The sequence goes on along the minus strand of JAKIUH010000424.1, from coordinate 1,982 downwards.
AAGAGCGTGAAAAAGTGGATAAACTCAATCAGGCAGACAGTTTAATTTTCCAAACCGAGAAACAATTAAAAGAGTTTGGCGATAAACTTCCTGCCGATAAAAAAGGTCCTATTGAAGCAGCTTTAAATAAACTTAAAGAAGCTCATAAAGCACAAGATTTAGCGGCTATTGATGCAGCTACTCAGGAGTTAAATACTGTTTTTCAAGCAGCCTCACAAGAGATGTATAATGCACAAGCACAAGCAGGTGGCGGAACACAAGGAGGCGATGCAACACAGCAAGACGGAGGCTCTGATGGTGGAGATGATGTTACTGATGTTGATTATGAGGAAGTTAAGTAGTACCCTAATTAAATAATTAAAAAGCCGTTTCTTATGAAGCGGCTTTTTTTGGCTCTATATACAAACAACTTATGTTTCGCAACTTATAACTATCTAAAAATGAGTTAAAAAAGGTAAAAAACGAGCTGTTTTTCTTGCTCAATTAGCTAATTATTAGTATGTTATAGCATAAATTCATAGTCAAACAAAATTAACTTGGGCTTTCAGCCTGTAATTGGAAAAACTTTTGAAGGTCCAACGGACTTCAAAACGTTTAAAAAAATCTAAATATTCAAATGTTTTAATCGAGAAATTTTCCAACAATTAAATAAGGTGGTTTAAAATTATTTAAAAAATTGTATTTTTATCCTGATATAAAAACAAAACACAATTTCGAAATATCCGCGTGACCATTAAAAATAATTTAAAACATAATCATATGAAACATCCATCCGCCAGCTGGCGGACACAGGGGCATGATTATTTAGCTGCAAAAATAAGCGAAACCCCTGATATTAATGGATGTTCCATGAGACCATTAAAAATAATTAAAAAATAAACTCATGAAAACAAAATTTATCTTTTTTATTGTGCTGCTTATTTCGATAAAAAGCAATGCACAAGTAATAATTATCCCCGATGATTATCAATTTAGCCAACTTATGCGCCCAAACTTAGTAACAAATACCAATTATGAAGATATTGCCGGAAGTCCTTATTTAGATAAAAATTTTACGGAAAGTATCTTGTATTTTAAAAATGACAGTGCATTCAAATTACCTTTACGCTATAACATTTTTGATCAGAGATTTGAATATCAACACAAAGGACAAGTTTATAGCATTGATAATCCAGCAGACATTAAGAGATTAGAAATGGATAATCGCATATTTATCTATTATAACAGCAAACACAACTATGAATACAATGGTTATTATCAATTACTTGCAGAAGGTAAAGCCATTCTTTTATTAAAACGCGAAGTGGTTTATCGTGAAGCTGAAAAATCGAATGGGATAGTTGAACCTAAACCTGATCGATTTTTACATAATCCTGACAAATACTATGTTGTAGTGGCAAGCCATGAACCAAAACTGTTAAAAAACAGAAAATCAATAGCCCAAATATTTGAAGATAATGTAAAAAAAATGGAAACTTTTGCTAAAAAAGAAAAAATTTCATTTAAAAAACAAGCGGATTTAATTGGTTTAGTCAATTATTATAACCGTTTGCAAACAAATTAAACATTTTAAAAAACAGATAAAATTGAAAATTACATTTTTAGGTACGGGAACATCACAAGGCGTGCCTGTAATTGCTTGTAGATGTTCAACTTGTCAATCAAAAGATAAACGTGATAAACGTTTGCGTTCAAGTGTGATGATTGAAGTGGACAATAAAACAATAGTTATTGATACCGGACCCGATTTCAGGCAACAAATGTTGCGTGAAAAAGTAAAGGATATAACGGCTATACTTTTCACACATGAGCACAAAGACCATATTGCAGGATTAGATGATATCAGAGCATTTAATTACATCCATAAACGTGCTATGGAAATTTATGCCGATACCCGTGTAGAGAAAGCATTGCGTAGAGAATATGCTTATGTTTTTGCAGAAGACAAATATCCCGGAATACCGGAAATGAATGTTCACATT
>JAKIUH010000022.1 GCA_021647685.1 Bacteroidales bacterium | reverse complement strand
TATGAACTTAGCATATCTTTTTCAAAGTCATTATTTGTAGAATACTGATAACCAAAGCTCTCTTGCCATATGTTATGTTTCTCCATACAGAGATAAAAAAATACTTTATTATCATCATTTTGCCAAGCTTTGAAACTATCATATGCTGATTTAAACATCTTTTGCTTAGTAGCATAAGGATAAGAATTTTTTCCATTTGCATCCTCAAAAGGCATCTGAGTTATCTTACTTTTAAAGTCGCGCTCTCGGAGTTCTTTTATAACGGGTTTTATAAATGTAAGTGTGCCAAAACTAACAAGAACTACCTCTTTTGCTAAAAAAGTGTCTTGAAGCGTTTGATAAACTTCTTTGTATTCTTGCAAATAATTTTCATACTCAACTATAGGGTGAAAATGAAAACCAACTTTAACACCTTTGTCTGCTAATCTTCTTGCCGCATTAATTCGTTTTTGCAAAGAGGCAGTTAGGTGTTCTTCGTTATCTATAATAGTTTTAGTATTTAGACTCCACGTACAAAGTATATTTTTTGGTACATTGTTTTGCATAAAATATTTGATATTATCTGATTTTGTTTTAAACTCTAAAATTACATTTGGATTGTTAGATGCAAACTCAAATAGAGCATCTAAAATGCCCTCACGATTTCCAAACATAAGTGAATCAGAAGCTTGACCAGTGCCTATATGATAAGTTTTATTTTTATCTAACTTTAAATCTTTTAGTTTATCCGCAAATGAGCTATCAAAAGTTATAGTATTTTGGTTGTAAAAACTTTGAATTGAACAGTACGAACAATCAAATCCGCAAGACTCAACAGCGTCAAGTGTAAGAAGATTGCAACATCTAGTTTTTTCACTAGCAACAGGGCAAAGTCCAAGACCGAAGCCCTTTTTGTCTAGCGCTTTAAAAGTGTATTTTTGCTCTTTAGGGGAGTTTTTTAATTCAAAGTTTTTATATGAATTTGGCTTTAATCGTAAATCATTATATATATTTTTTAATCTATTAAGAATAACTTTTTTTTGCTCATGATTAGGAAAAATTTCTATAATATTTTTCTCATCCCACATGTTAAGATCTCGAGCTATGTTAATTATTTGTTTTATCTCTTGAAATGAAAAATTTAATAAATACGCTTGTTCTTTTATAAATTCTTGTTCTTTTGTTGGTAACTTACAATAGATAGTATTTTTTATAGAGTTATTAAATTTTTCGTCATAATTATTCATAATGAAATTCTATCTAAAAACTTTATAAGTTGGTTTAAGCCAGATGTTAGTTAAATCAATATACTTCTTATGAGCACTAGGTGTTTTGTGAAGGCATAAAACATTTAAAAAAAGGTATAATTTAAAATCTTTAAAAAATATGTTTTACTAGGTTAGTAATTGTCTAGTTTACAAAAGGGCATAATGAAAAAACTTTTAGTTGTTGAAGATGATGTAGATTTGAACACCACCATTGTTAAGTATTTAAAGATAAAGTCTTTTAAGTGTGAGGCTGTATATGATGGAAAAGATGCTGTTAGTATTGCTTATGAAAAAAACTTTGAACTTATATTGTTAGATATAAAGCTTCCCTCTTTGAGCGGTTTTGAAGTTGCAAAAAGAATCAGAGAGTTTTCTAATGTCCCTATAATTTTTTTAACTTCACTTGACACACAAGAAGATATAGAAAAAGGTTTTTTGCATGGAGGGGATGATTACATCACAAAACCTTTTTCGCTCAATGAACTATATCTTAGAATAAATGCGATTTTACGAAGAAATTTTCAAAATGAAACTACTATATTAATCTCAAAAGATATTGTTTTTAATACATCAAACTCAACACTTACAAAAAATAAAAAAGAGATACATTTAACTGCCAAAGAGATACTGCTTTTATCACAGTTTTTACAAAACAGGGATAAAATACTTACAAAAGAGGAGATTTTTTCTCATCTTTATGAATATGAAGAAGAGCAAAATGATGCATCTTTGAGAGTTTTTATAAATAGATTAAGAAAAATAATTGGAAAAGAAAAAATACAAACTATTAAAACCATTGGGTATAGATATGTTAGTTGAAAGAAAAAGTTTCTTAAGGTTCTTATTCATTTATATTTTCTCATCCATGTTTTTACTTAGTGCGGGGGTGTACCTTTATTATAAAATGAGTTATCAACTTATATCAAATAACCACATAACACATATGAAAAAAGATATCAATGAGTTTATTAAAGCCAATCAAAAAATACATTTTTTACGCAATAATAAAAAGCCAAATTTTTTAGATGCCCCAATCGCTATATATATTAACAATAAGTATAAAAATGGTACTTTTAAACTTGAGAGTGTAAAAAGGTTAAATGAGGAGTATTTTATAAAAAATGATAAACTTTATTACATCCATAAAGAGCATAAAAGATTGGGGGAAGTATTTTTTATAACTCACAGTGATATTGGTGAAGATATTAAAAATTTACAATTTAATCTTTTAGCTTTTGCTCTCTTTAGTCTGTTTTTTATAGTTATCATAGCCTATTTGCTTGGAAAAATATTTTTAAAACCAATGAGTGATGTTATTAAATCTTTAGAAGAGTTTATCACAGATGCTACACATGAGATAAACACACCAATTAGCAATATATTAATCAATATAGAGCTTAGCAAAGAATTATATCCTATCGTTAGGAATAGTGAGGAGTTTACAAAGATAGAGAACTCAGCATTTCGTGTCTCTAAAATATTTAAAGATTTAAGCTTCTTAAAATTTGAAAATAATCAGATTAAAGAGAGAGCTAATACTGAGGTAAATAAAGTATTACTAGAGAGATTAGATTTTTTTAAAACACTCATAGAAAATAAAAACTTACAAATAGATAAAAACATAGAAGCTGTGAAAGTGGAGATAGATAAAGAAGATTTAATACGCCTTATTGACAACCTTCTCTCAAATGCAATTAAATATACAAAAAATAGCGGGTTGATTACAATAACACTTAAAGATGAGTGCATTGAAATTATTAATGATGGCGAGATTAAAAACGAAAAAAAAGTTTTGAAAAAATTTGCAAGAGAGAATAAAAATGAGGGTGGCTTTGGACTTGGTCTTTATATAGTTCGAAAAATTTGTAATACTTATGGTTTTAAATTCACTCTTAAGTCATTAAATTCTCGAGTAATTTCAAAAATATATTTTTAACCTCTATTATTTTATACTCCATTAACATTGGGATGTCAAAATACTTTCATATAAACAAAATAAGGAGTTTATCATGAGACGGTCAATATTAACAATAGCAGGAATTTTAGTAGCTACAACATCTCTCTTCGCATCAGCAGATGCTGAAAAAATATTTGATAACAAATGTGCAGTGTGTCACATAAAAACAATACCAACAGATAGATCAAGTATGGTTGGACCAGCACTTTTTGGTGTTATGAAGCATGTGAAAATGGCATATCCAAATAGAGAAGATGCAGTTGATTTTATGGTTGATTATGTTCAAAATCCGAGCAAAGAAAAAGCAATTTGTATGCCTCAAAAAATTGCTTATTTTGGTTTAATGCCTTCACAAAAAGGTCTAATTACACCTAAAGAGCTTAAAAAAGTGTCAGAGTGGATGTTTGATAATTATCCTCCCGAAAACTTTAGAGGAAGAGGTGGAATGGGATGTGCGCAAAGCTGTTCTACTTTTGTGGACTTTGACCTAAATAAAGATGGTGTTATAGTTAAAGCTGAGTTATTAAGTGTTAGAGCAGACAAACAAGCAAAAAGAGCTGCACAAGGATTTCCAATGAGAAATGCAGCTAATGCTCCAGCATTTAAGACGATAGATGCAGATGGTGATGGAAAAGTTACTCAAAAAGAATTTACAGATTTTCAGATAAATAGAAAATCATCAAGAATGAATTCAAATATACCTCTCATCCTTGGATGCCTTAAAGAAATTAATGATATAAAACTTAGTATATGAGTTAATTGCTCTTCATCTGGATAGGTATTTGATTTAATTATTTTTTTAAAACTTATAGCGATTATACTTTCCATTTTTGCTTGTTCAGTTTCAACAATATATTCTTTTCCTGGAAAAGAAATTTTATTAAAATTTCTAATATGACATATGTCTTTTGGATTAGATTTAAAATATTTCTTTTTTACTTTATCGTAAGCAAATAGTGTTTGTTTTGAAGCACCTGATTTTGTAAAATTTTTTAAATAAAACTTTCGTAAAATATTTTTTTCATTTTCGGCTAAATGTAACCATATTTTATGTTCAATATTGTGTGCACGATAACTTATTATTGCCTTAGTTCGTTTTTTTATTTCAGGTATGTATTGCAACAAATACAAACCCTCAATTTGAATAATGTCGTATGAATTGTTATCTAATACCTGAATTAATTTTTTTTGAAAATTGTTATTAAAAAATCGCTCTGAAATATATGGTTTTCGCGAAAACAACCAATTTTTCAGCGTTGAAAATAATGTAATATCGGTATCAATATAAACCGTATGTATTTTTATTTTTTTGAGTACATTCTCAGGAAGTTTTTCGGTCGGGAAATAATGCTTTTTGGTATTAAATGTCAGTAGTGTAAGTCGATTTTCGAGATTTGCCAATCCGTTTATTAAATTAAAAGTGGCAATAGCTCCGCCGTCTTTAAGCGGATAGGGAAATTTATTGCTTAGTATTAATATTTTCACAAACTTTAATTTAGGCTAAGTCAGTAAAACATCTAATTTTAATAATCGATTATAAGTACATTAAACTGATATAAAATCGAATTATCAACAAGTTTATATTAAATCATTAATTTCTTCCAGATGTTTTTTTATCCTGTTTGTTTTATCTTTTAAAACTTTTAGTTTTAAATAAGAACGGAACAAAACCAATAAGCCTACCGGTACAATTAAAATAGTAAGAAATATCCAATTAGCCGTTTTTTTCTTATTCGTAATTTGATATTTAGCGGCTTCTATTTCCGGAAGTTTTGTTAAAACATTTTTAATAAAAATATTATTTCGATATTTAACAGATAAATATTCATATAAATTGTTATAATTTTTTTCAAATTCTATTAAATCGCTAAAATCTTTAAACAGTAGCCATAAATAAATTTGTTTAAAACTGCTTATCCCTTTGTTTAACTGTTTGTTAATAGCTTCTGAAAATTCAATTACAAAATTTATTTGCTCTTTAAAATTATAAGTTTCCAGATTTGAAATATTTTTATGGAATGTTAAATCAGGATCCTTAAATTTAATATCATAAACTTTGAAAGGGCGCTTTATAAATTCGAGGTAGGTATCCATATCAAACAGTACTGAATCTGTTGTAGCTTTATACGTTAAGAAAATTCCTAAAGGCAAAGTAAATGCCGACGACAGCCACATTCCTTGCCATGCTTCCCAAGTTCCTTCCTGAGCCAATTTTTTTCCGGTAATTGTAATCACATAATAAGTCAGAAAAAAGATGATAGAAACTAAAAAAGGCATTCCAAAGCCGCCCTTACGGATTATTGCCCCAAGTGGCGCACCAATAAAGAAGAAAATCAAGCAAGCAAATGAAAGTGTGAGTTTTTCGTGCCATGCAGCTTTATGTTTTTGAATATTTTTTCGTCGTTCATATAAATCTTTTTTCGTTGTTTGAATAAGTTTTAATGAGTTTTGGGCATATTCTGTTGCCATGTCTAAAACTCTTTGCTTTGCTCCGGCATTTAAGGAATTGTATAAACTGTCCAGGTTCTCGATTACTTTAAGTTTTTCCGGCGGGATATGTCTGATTATTGAATCTCTAATTAATTGCGAAGTATCTGCATAATTTGTAATTTTTCGCTCATACCGGTAATACTTGCTTCTGTTTAATCCGGCAACAAAATTTTCTTTTTTTCGCTCTAATTTTTTTTGTAAAGAATCTTGCGAATGAGATAATTCACTAAGATTTTTCATCTGATAATTATGCTTGAACAAAGCTTCATCGGTTCTTTTTAGCTCACTGCCTTCCAATTCAAAAATAATCACCTGCTTATCAAACTTATCATGATGTTCGGGATATTTTTTTTAAGACCTCTGCTTTGCTCTTTCATTTCTTCGTACGAATAGCCATTATATAATGTAACAATCATGTAGCGTTGATCATCGGTCATTTCCATTCTTCCCGAGTCAGCAAGGGTAACTTTCGGGTTTCCCCTTCTTTCAGAATGATCGTAAATCATAAAATCATACATCATTGCCGTGTTGGGATTTTTGGATTTTATTTTTATACTGTACCCGTCAATATCATTATTAAAAATTCCTTCTTTTATGTTTAGTTCAGGACGTTGATGCATAACATCATACAGCAGCGAACCTGTTTTAAGATTGGTGTACGGAATAACATGATTGGAGAAGAAAAATGCCCCGATGCTAATAATAACAGATAAAACAATGAGTGGAGCCATTATTTTTTGCAAAGAAATACCTGCCGATTTCATGGCGGTAAGTTCAAAATGCTCTCCCATATCGCCAAAGGTCATTATTGAAGCAAATAAAATAGCCAAAGGAAGAGCCAATGGAACCAATCCGGCAGCTGCGTATGTGAGCAATTCTGCAATTACAGTCCATTCAAGTCCTTTGCCGACTAAATCTTCAATATAAACCCACAAAAACTGCATCACTAAAACAAAAAGCGATATAAAAAAGGTAACAAACAGCGGACCTATATACGATTTAATAACAAGTGAGTGCAGGCGTTTTATCATGTTTTAATAATTTTTGCAAAAAGGCAAATTTACATTAATCTTAGGATTATAAAAATAGTTTTTTTTAAACGGATAAAATATAATTTAATTTTTACTTTTGGGATTTAATTATTCAGTTATGGAGTGGACACAGATAATATTAATTATAGGAATTGGCTTTTTTGCCGGTTTTATTAACACCTTGGCGGGCAGCGGTTCTTTATTGACACTTCCTTTGCTTATTTTTATGGGCTTACCGGCTAATGTAGCCAACGGGACAAACCGTATTGCCATATTATTGCAAAATGTAGTAGGCGTAAGTAGTTTTAAACATCAAAAAGTTTTTGATTTTAAAGAAGGCATCTGGTTGGCTTTGCCGGCAGTTGTAGGTTCGGTAATTGGTGCACAATTAGCTGTTAATATCAATGAAACAATGATGAAGAATATTATTGGCGGATTGCTGATATTTATGTTTTTCTTTTTATTGTTAAAACCTACCCGTTGGTTAAATGGTGCTGAAAATATCCAATCAAAACCCAATATATTACAAATTATTATTTTCTTTGTTATTGGTTTGTACGGTGGTTTTATTCAGGCAGGTGTAGGTTTTTTCTTACTTGCCGGTTTGGTGCTGGGTTCCGGTTTTGATTTGGTAAAAGCCAATGCGGTTAAAGTTTTTATTGTGTTGATCTACACTGCTTTTGCCTTAATGGTATTTATTATAAATAAACAAGTAAACTATACCGTAGGTTTTGTATTAGCTATTGGAAATATGCTGGGAGCTTTTGTTGCAGCACGTTATGCAGTACGCCTGGGTGCTAAATTTGTACGAATTATTTTGTTAGTTACTTTGGTAGTGGCTTCGGCTAAAATGTTTGGGGTATTTTAGACTTTTTCTCTTTTCCCTTTCAGATATGCCACGGCAAACTGTATTTCAGGATAAGAATAATCATCGCCCAATACTTCTTTTATGGGTGCAAGAAAATCGTTTTCCATAGTTTTATGAACTTCGGCTATTTTTTTAAACTTTTCTTCAGGTATAAGCTCAAGAATATCTAAATCACCGTTTTCAACGTGTATTGCCAAATGCCCTTGAATGGTTCTTTCTTTAAAGCCTAATTCACCGGCAATTTCATCAATACTTTTACCCTGCTTGAATAAATTATACGATTTTTCGTGGTTGGGAATTTTGGGCTTTTTTTCTTTTAGTTTCTTTTTTTCTTTTTTTACTTCTTTATTTTCTGAAATTTGGTTTTGTTCTTTTTCGGGCTGTACTTTTGCTAATTTTTCCTTAGTCAGCTCGGTATTTTCTATTACCGCTTCAATTAAGGCTTCTGCTTTATAAATTTTTTGTAATTGCCCATAAAATATGCGGTCTAAATCTTTTAATTCCGTAATGTATTTTTTTACCCGCTTTTCTTGGCTTAATTCACTGATGGGAATATTTATTTTTTTTGAAAAATCTTTTAAAATAGGTTCAAAATATCCTTTGGCAGCGTTTACACGTTCCAAAAGTTTTTCCAGATAGCTTTCGGCTTTGAGTTCTGAAATTTTATTAATTTGCAGTAAAAATTTCTTTGAAATATCATAGGGTGCTAATAAAGTTTCTTTCAAACCCAGCGCCCAAACTTTATATTTATCTTTTTTGGTGGCTTTCTCTGTTTTATTAAAACCTGCCAAATAATAATTCATTTGATTAAGCAAAGGTTCAAAATTAAAAGCTTCACGCACATAGCTGTCGATATATTCTTTTAAACCTTGTTTAAAAGCGATATCGAGTTCTTCAACAGTTTGTTTGCTTTTCATATACTCTTTTAGCACACCGGCTTGTTCCGGAACATTATTGTTCATAGGGGCAGTTAAAATCATGCCTTCTAATGAAGTTAAGCGCGATAATGCTACATAAATTTGCCCTGCTGCAAAAGCTTGCGAAAGATCAATAATTGCCTTGTCAAAAGTTAAACCCTGACTTTTGTGTATCGTAATTGCCCATGCTAATTTTATGGGGTATTGAATAAATTCTCCAATAATATTTTCTTCAATTTCATTAGTTTCAGTATTTAATGTAAATTTTTTATGTTCCCAAGTGTAGGGTTCAATTGTAAAGCTTTCGCTACCATCGTTTAAATCCACTTCAATAAAATCTTTGCCTAATTTACTTATGGTGGCTATTTTCCCGTTAAAATATTTTCCATCACCCGAATAATCATTTTTCACAAACATCACCTGTGCTCCAACTTTTAATTCCAAAACTTCTTCCAAAGGATACATATATTCCGGAAAATCACCTTTTATAATTGCCGGATAATTAAAAGTTTCTTTATCAATTTTTTGCAATTCTTCGCGATTTATGTTATCGGCTTTGTAATTATGTGTTGTCAAAAAAACGTAACCCTCTTTTGGATTGGGTTTAAAACCGGGACGGTAATATTGATTTAATTTTTCAATATCTTTTTTTTCAATACGGTTTTCGCGCAGATTATTTAAAATATCAATAAAGTCTTGATTTGTTTGACGATAAATTTTTTCAAGCTCAATATATATGGGTTTGTTTTCTTGCAAGGCTTTTGCTTCAAAGAAAAATATTGAACGATAATAATTTTTCAGATATTGCCATTCGTTATTTTTAACCACAGGCGGCAGTTGAAATAAATCTCCGATAAATAAAATTTGAACGCCTCCAAAAGGCAAATGTCTTTTTCGGCGCACATTACGCAAAACAGCATCTATTGCGTCAAGAATATCGGCACGCAGCATACTTACCTCGTCAATAATCAGTAACTCTACTTCTTTCAATAAGTTGCGTTTGTTGCTGTGCATTTGTTGTTTTGAGAGCAAGCTTTTGGGTGTATGAATCTCGGTATTAATTTCGCCCAATATACGAAATGAATTATCAGGAATAAATGTTCCGAAAGGTAATTGAAATAGCGAGTGTAAAGTAACTCCTCCTGCATTAATTGCAGCTATACCTGTTGGTGCTGCCACTATTGTTTTTTTATGCGTAAGTCCGGTAATTTCTTTTAAAAACGTGGTTTTTCCGGTTCCCGCCTTACCTGTTAAAAAGATATGGCGGTTGGTACTGTTTACAAACTGTAAAGCTTTTGCCGATAGTTTATTACTTTGTGATAAGCTCATTTTTCGATTTTTCAAAATAAAGAAATAGTGCTACTTAACCCATTAGATAATTAAACGAACTCCTCCTAATTCTTCTATCCGGTAAGGAAATTTATCGCCGGGCGAACCAATAAACATAAAATTAATCGGAATGTTCCATTTTTTTGATAATTCTTGTATTAATTGTGGTGTAAATTCACCGCGTTCAACGACAAACTCTATTTTTATATTTGGATATTCTCTATCTAAAAAATCAATTTCTTGCAAAAGTTTTTCGGGAACCTCTTCTCCTTCTTTTAGAACCAATACTATTTTTAATTTTTTCGTATGTTCATTATTAGAGATGTAAAGCATTACTTTATTAAGCGTAGCTATACTGTCGCCTTTAGTGAAAAATACAAATTCTTGGCTGTTAATTTTATTAATGGTTTGTTGAATTATTTTATGTGTTTTTATAAAGAATGCCCGTATAGGGTCAAAAATTGCATCTAAAATATTTAGTAGCAGTTTTAATAAAATGGTGCGGTTAAGCATTACTATTACAAATAGAATTGCAGGGATAAAATAAATCAAGAAAACTGTGAAATTACTGGGTAATCCATCTTTAGGCTTCATTAGAATATTTCCGACAAGGGCAAAAATTACGGCAACAATGGCAATTAATACGGCAATCCATGAAGCCTTTTCGGGACGCGGCAGTTTTTTGCGTTTTACTTTCAGTAAAATATTACCAATACCAAAGAGTGCCATAACAGAAAGGAATGAAATAGTATATACGCCGGCTAATAATTTTACATTACCTTTTGTAAGTAAAAGAACAGAGACAGATAAAATCAGAAACATTAAAATAATGCGGTAGGAACTGCCTCGCTTATTTTTTTTAAGGAAAAAAGGCGGCATAATACGGTCAAGGGTCATCCGTTCTAACAAGCCCGAAACACCCACATAGCTGGTTAAAACAGCACCACTCAGTACCAAAAAAGCATCAATGGCTATCAAGCGCGCAATCCAAACACCGCCTACGTGTTCGCCCATTTCAATGAGCAATGTATTTTGATAGCTGTCGCTTTGTAAAATCGGAATGCTAAACAGTGCCAATGCAAAAACTGCCATTAGCGGGTTTATGATACTAACAATTCCCCACATATTTCTAAGTGTTTTCGGGAAAACACCTCTTTTTTGTTCTTCCACAAAATTTGCTGAACTTTCAAAACCTGAAACACCAAGCATTGATGCTGCAAAACCAAAAAATATAGCTTCCAAAATACCTCCTTTTGAAACCGGAAAATGCCAATTTTCAATAAAAACAGAAATTCCGTTTTGCGATAAATAGATGATGATAAAAACACTTAAAATTACCAAAGAAGCAAGATGAAACAAAAAAATACCAATGGCAACTTTTGCCGATTCGGAAATACCAATAATAACAAGAAATGCAAAAATACTTAGCAATACAATCGTGGCAATGATCACCGGCATTGAAGGAATTAAATGATGTAAATAATGTATGGCTTCATTTGCCGAAATAACCGCCGTTGCCATATACGAAAGAATCGTCAAAGTAGCTGCAAAAGATGCCATTCCTTTACTGGTAGTATTTAATAAGGCATTGTAGGCTCCTCCGTTTAAAGGCAAAGCACCTACTACTTCTCCGTAGATTTTCCTGAATAGAAATAAAACAAAAGAAACAATTAATAAGGTAATCCAAGCGTATTGACCGGCATACGCTATTGACAAGGCAGAAACATACAATACAGATGAACTAATATCATTACCGCAAATTGCCGTAGCCGAAAGTTCATTTAATTTTTTATGAACATTTTTCATTATTTAAAGTATATCAAGAATAAATTTTCAGCTAATTTAAAATTTATTCTTGATTTTTCAATAGGCAATTCCATACTCGGCAAAAACTTTTTCGTTTAGTTTCCTGCTTAATAATTTAGTAATTTTATTAAAATAACGTCTTTGTTTGAAACCCATAACCCAACGAATACCGTTTATGGCATTGGTAAAAAACAGCTCATCGGCAGCCATTATATCGGGTAATTTTATAGGGACTTCATCAAAAACCGTAAAACCTTCACTTTTGGCTAAATTAATGACTTTTTTTCGCATTATTCCGTTTAAACAGCCACTGCGCAAGGGAGGAGTGTATATATTGCCTTCTTTTATCAAGAAAATATTTGAGCTCATTCCTTCCACGATATTTCCCAATTCATTAATGAGTAAACATTCGTCCAGTTTGTTTTCTTTACGGTAAACACCTGCCAATACATAAAGCAAGGAACTTGTGGATTTTATACCTGATAAAATATTTACAGGTTTTGGAATTTCATCAAAAATATCAATAATATAACCTTTTTTGTTTAGTTCATAATAAGTTTGTTCTAAAGGCAATACTTGAACTATGTAACTCACTTCAGATGTTTTTGGTGTGTATAAACCACCTGCACGCCGAAAAACAGTTAGTCTTACTCTACCGCCTTTAAAAATTTTATTTTTGGTAAGTAATTTTGAAATTTCATTTTGCAAACCTAATGTATCAATGGTAAAACGAACGGGTACTTCCATTTTTAGTACCTTCATACTTTCTACCAGTCGCTCTATGTGTTCATAAAAAAATTGTACTTGTGAACCAACTGCATGCATGGTTTCAAATAAGCCGTCGCCATATTGAAATGAACGATTATTCATTGTAATACCAAATTCCTTGGCGGCAATAATTTGTCCGTTATAGCTTATATATTGAGTTTTATTCATTATTTATTTTATCCCGTTTTTAAGCAATCAAAAAAGCAAACTTGCTTTTTGCTATTTCATCAAACAAATCAGCATTTGCTTTTACTTTTAATCCTTTTATTCCAATTTTTTCCGCAGCAAGCACGTCTCTGTCCGAATCACCAATCATTACTGAACTTTCAATATCCACATTAAAGCGAGCAACTGCTTTTTCTAAAAGTAAAGAGTCGGGTTTTCGGCAAATACATTTTTCAATATCCGAATGGTGCGGACAATAATAAGTTTCGGTAATTTGAATATTTGCTTTAGCAAATATTTCAAGCATATAATTATTTAATTTTTCTAAGTCTTGTTTGTTATAAATTTTTTTTGATATCCCACCTTGATTTGATATAATAATTAAAGCATATCCATTTTTAATCATTTGTTTTAGACTTTTCAGTACTCCGGCATTTAATTCAAAATCATTTTCTTTATATACATAATAATGATTTGCATTTGAGTTGATTACTCCATCTCTGTCAAGAAATACAACTTTCATATAATAGTTTAAATTTTAAAACAACATCGTAAAAAAATATCCAATTAAAGCCGGTTTTAAAAATATGGGAAAAGTAAATCCAAATACAGCACCGTAAAAATGGGCATCATGATTAATATTGTCTCTATTTTGACGACTCATGTATTGTGAGTACACCAAATAAGCAATACCAAACAAGAACGCCGGTATTGGAATTGGTATAAACATGATAAAAATACTCATGTGCGGGTCAAATAAAATGCCTGCAAATAATACTGCCGAAACTGCTCCCGAAGCACCTACCGAGTTATAATAATGATTATTTTTATGTTTCAAAACTGTTGGTAATGCAGAAATAAGTATTCCAACAGCATACAATAAAGCATACATTAACTTACCTGCCGGAAAAATCATAATAAAATATTTTTCAACCATGCCTCCAAAAAAATATAGAGTTAACATGTTAAAAATTAGATGACCCCAATCGGCGTGAAGCAATGCATGAGTATATATCCTGTTGTATTCTTTGCGGTTTACCACCATATATGGATTTAACTTGAATTTATCAAAAAGCTGACGATTATTAAAGGCATAAATAGATACCGAAGAGGTTAATATAATGATGAAAAAAGTAATACTCATTGTACAATTTTTAAAATTTATTTAGCAAAAAGCAAAATTATGAAAAAAAATGCCTTAAAATATTATTTCGTAAATAAAATACAGGGATTAATCAAAAAATAAGGACTTATTATTCTTGGGCAGACAATAGTTTATTGTAAATTTCCAGTGAAACCCAAGCATCGGTAGCTGCATATTTGAGTTGTGCTTTGGATAAATGCTGCGATTCCCAATTAGAGAGTCTTTTAGCTTTTGAAATACGAAATCCCAAAACAAGTGCAGCCAATTTTTGAAGACTAAAATTTTGAAATCCTAAGTTTTTTACAAAACTTTGTAAATCAACAAAGGCATCGGCTTCAAATTTTCTTAGTTTTTGTAGTGCAATAATATCGTCTCTTATGGCAACTCCAATTTTGACAATCGATTTATTTGCCAGTAAATTTGCAATATCAGGATGTAAACCGTTTCCATTTAAGCGAAACAAAAAAGCTGTGTCTGAATTTGATAATTGCAAAAGAGCTACTTTATTGGTTTTACCTTTTTTAAATGCGGGTTTGGTTTCGGTGTCAAAACCAATTTTATCAAATTGGCTTAAAAAAGCAACTGCTTTACGAATATCGTCTTCTTTCTCTACAACATGAATTTTACCTTCAAATGCTTTAAGCGGTAATTCGTTCATTTCTTCTCTTGATATACTCTTAGCAAATTGCATTATTCTTCATTAAAATCATTAAAACGTTTATTTATTAACCAGTTATCAGTATTTGGTGTATTTGAACTCAAATGGGTATCCTCATCATCGTCAAGATTTTCATTACCATAAATCAGATTATGCATAATTGATAAGGATGCCAGCAAACGAGGTCCCCAAAACCGTTCAAAGTTCATTTTACATTCAAACAGTGCATTGGATAAGCTTTCTTCGTTACCAATTCTGTATAGGGTAACAATATCCTTTGCATCCTGATAAATATCGGTTAAACATTCGGATAAACTAACACTTTCTTGATTATCCGTTTCTAAAGTTTCGGGGGTAAACACTTCAAAGAACGATTCGCTGCCTCCCAGTTTTGTAGCCACACCGTTTTGTATAAAGTGCCAGTCTTCTTCTGTGACAAATTTTTCTATAAAAGCATCATTAATATCTTCTTCAACAGGTAGTGCTGTAGCTTTCAGGTATAATAAGCCAAGTAGTTTTTGACTTTTTTCAAAAAAAGCTTTTTTTGAAATTTCTTTTACATTTTCAAGCAGCAAACAATACTCGTTGGCTACTAATAAAAACTCTTCTATTTTTTGTTTGTTTAAATCTTTATCCATCACTATTTTATACTACATAAAAAATTATACTTCTTCCAAAATGTTCATCAAACAGAATTTCAGACATAAATAAACTTTGTTTATGCAATAAATATCTTTTAAAGAATTGCAAAAACAGTTTTATTGAAAGAAGTATAATTCTAACGTTTATTGGGGCGACAAAAGTATAAAAAAGTCTTTTAAAAAAAGCAATCAATACACTGATTATTCTTGAGCGATACTTTGCATTGCGTTTTTTGCTTTTTCTTTGGCTGTTTTCTCTTTGTAGTTAAACCATCTATCTCCTGCCGTTTTAATTAAAAGTTCATCTAAATGGTGAACAACCAAAACATTCCATAAGCCTCTCATATAAGCTCCCGGTGCACGATAATTAATTGAAAATCCAGCATCAAGGTATTCAATATGATGCCACCATCCGGAAGGGATATACAGGGTTTCACCATTTTGAATGATGCACTCATGTCCGCGCACATAATTTAGTGCCGGAAACTTTTCGTAATCAGGATGATCAATATCAACCGGACTGTGTACGGTAAAAGGCAGTTTATACAACAACTCTGACGTTTCAGGAGGAAAAAGCACAATACGCTTTCTGCCTACGAGGTGTGTTAAAAACACATGCGACATATCCATATCGTAATGAATACGTGTAACCGAACTTTGACCGCCAAAAAACATAAACGAAAGATTAATCATTTTGTCAGTAATATCCGGCATGTGAAAATCTTTTTTTAAATCGGGATTTAATTTAAAGGGATTGAATAAAAATATACGTAAAGAAGTAGGTCCTTTTTGAATTAAATCAATATATTCCGCAAATTTCATTTTTATTGGCGGATATTTAAACGATTGCCCCATATATTGCTCAGCACTATCAAACAAACCTATTTCATGGTGCCCCATGGTTTCTTTAAAGAAATCAAAAGTCCATTTTTCCAGCAGAGGCTGTCCTTGATATAAATTTTTAATAACTAGCGGCTTGCGCGGTTTCATATAGTTTTTTTCAAAATCTTTTTTTGAGATATTATCTACAATCTCAACGTCTTTATGAATACTTAGCGGCATAATATTATAATTTTGGGTTAATATCAATTTCCAAAGATAATAAATTATGATGAAACAATTTGTATTTTTATATGCAAATTAATCAAGGGAGATTTATCACGAAACCGTTAAAAATTGTTAATTCATCAGGTATTAGATACTATTTATCACTTTTAAACGTTCTTTCATTAAATAAGTTTTTGGCAAAATATTTGCATGTTTTCATTTTAAAACGTATCTTGCATTAAAATATTAGGAAATGAAAAACTATCGCGACATAATTTATTTAAGAGGTAAAGAAACGGTATTTGTAAATATTTTATTCTTAATTGTTTTGATAATATTTATTGTTCCTATTGCTGTTATTTTTGGGCTAAGGCTTATTTATAAGTTAGTTCGTGGTGTTCAGGAAAAAGTTTCTACTTCTACATCCGAAGTTGCTTCCGGCTTGGAAAAAGTTTATTAGTACCGCTTAATTCATCACTTTTTATTTTTACAGCACTTTTTTAGTGTTAAATTTTTATGCACCAAAAGTATTGAAGCAATAATATTGTTTTAAAATTTCCGCAAATTATTATTTTTAAAATCTGTATCTTTGTAATTTAATTTTGATATTTTATGAAGATATTGATACTTTGTACCGGCAACAGTTGTCGCAGCCAAATGGCAGAAGGATTTTTAAAATCATTTGACAACAACTTAGACGTTTATTCGGCAGGCACAAACCCGAGTGGACAAACCCACCCCAAAGCAATTCAAGTAATGAAAGAAACAGGGATTGACATAAGTGATAGTTATCCGAAGGATGTAGAAAAGTTTATTAATCAAAGCTTTGATTATGTAATAACGGTTTGCGATAATGCCAAAGAAACTTGTCCTGTTTTTCTTGGTGATGTAAAACACAGATTACATATAGGTTTTGAAGATCCTGCCGAAGTTTCCGGTGATGAAGCGTTTATTTTATCTGAATTTCGGCGAATTCGTGATGAAATTAAACGGGATTTCAAACAATTTTATGAAACATCCATACTAATAAATTAGACACACAGGGGAATGATTATTTAACATGAGACCATTAAAATACCGGAAAATAAATTAAGTCTAATTCAATTTTAATTGATGAATAAAAATATTGAAGATAAGTTGCAGGCAAAAAACATTAAACAAACGGCAATGCGTCAGCTTGTTTTAAAAGTATTTACCGAAGAAAAAACAGCAATCGGTTTACCTGAATTGGAAGAAAAAATTGAACGCGCCGATAAAGCTACGCTTTATCGAACCCTAAAAACTTTTGAACAGCATAAATTAATTCATAAAATTGATGATGGCAGTGGTACTGCAAAGTATGCGCTATGCGAAGATACTTGTACTTGTAGTCCTCATGATTTACATGTACACTTTCATTGCTCAAAGTGTGATAAAACCTATTGTTTGAATGATATTCCGGTTCCATTAATTAAATTGCCGGTTGGTTTTTCTTTAGATAATGTAAATATGGTTGTTGAAGGAATTTGTGTAAATTGTAAAATAGATAATTGATTAATTTGAGGATGAGTATCCAGCAAGCTCATTACCGTAACAGTTTAATAATTTAATATGGCACACGTACATCATGCTCATGAGCATCAGGCACCAAATAGTTACAGTAAAGCTTTTTCAATTGGCATAGGCTTAAATATAGCATTTGTAGCTGTGGAAGTATTTTATGGTTTAATGGCTAATTCATCTGCTTTGTTGGCTGATGCAGGACATAATGCAAGCGATGTATTAAGTCTTATTTTTGCATGGATTGCCACTCGCTTAGCTACGATTAAACCCAAAGGAAAATATACCTATGGTTTGCGAAAAACCACAATTTTAGTGTCTATTTTAAATGCAGTTTTGTTGTTTGGGGCTGTTTTTGCCATTGCTTGGGATGCTTTTGAGAAGTTTGAAAACCCGGAACCTGTTGCAGGTAAACAAATTATGATTGTTGCTACCATAGGTGTTGTGATAAATACACTAACTGCTTTGCTTTTTATGAAAGGACAAAAAGATGATTTAAACATTAAGGGTGCCTTTTTGCATATGATGGCAGATGCAGGGGTTTCTCTCGGTGTTGTAATAGCCGGATTAGTCATCAGTCTTACCGGTATTTTGTGGATTGACCCAATGATGAGTTTCCTTATTATTATTGTTATTATTTGGGGTACTTGGCAACTATTTACCGACTCTCTGGATTTGGCTTTGGATGCTGTGCCAAAACAAGTGGACGTAGAAAAAGTTCACAAATATCTATTGTCATTAGATGGCGTTGAAAATTTACATGATCTACATATTTGGGCAATGAGTACTACACAAATTGCACTCACGGCTCATTTAATTATGCCCAATGGTTATGATGATGATTTTTTAACAAGATTACAACACGACTTAAAACATAAATTTAATATCGGACATACTACTTTTCAAATTGAAAGTGAAGCATTAGGTTCCGGTTGCGAAAATAATTGTTAAGCATAAAATTAAAATTTCGATGAGGAAATTTGACCGGACAAGTAGAGAAAATACAGTTTTTATTGAAAAATATACAAATTTACCCATGCCTAATTATGCTTTTTTGCCGGGAATTAATCAACATCCGAATAAAAATCCCCAACAAAGGCATATTCTTGAAATACAAGATGTTAAAGAGCCGATAAATGAATTAAACTGGCAAAATACACAAGCTTATTTATATGCCATAGACTTATTTAACCGAGGATATTATTGGGAAGTGCACGAAGTTTTGGAAAATTTATGGATAAAAGCCGGAAAAGAAACAGAACCGGCAACTTTTCTAAAAGGAATTATCCAATTGGCTGTTGCTTTACTGAAAGTAAAAACCGGAAATTTTTATGGGGGAAAACGGTTATATAATAAAGCAATGATACATTTACAAAGAAAAGAACGTATTTATTTGGGAATCAATCTAAAAAAAATAGTTGATGAATGTGAAAAATATATACGTAAAGAAATAGATGAACCGCCTGTGATAATGCTCATTGCTTAATTGTAATTACGTATATCTTGGGTCGGGCAAATAATCCTGCTTAAACATTTTGCTTACTTCAATACTGATAAAACCAAATTCTGAAACTACTTTCCCGTAAACAGCATATACCCCTTTCCCGCGAAAAGGATATTTACGTGCCGCTTCGGGAAAATGTACCGTATCAATAAAATATCCTTCCGTATCGATAAAAGTACCAAAAAGCATTCGCTCTTTTTTTGAAGTCCTTGTGTATTTTACATGAATTAAATATCCGTATATAATAATATTTTTATTCAGATATGCGGGAAGAATTTTTGCCGTGAAATTACTTTTTGGTTTTTCTTTTAATAAATCAAACGGACTGTACAACGAAAATCCAAGTAACTCTAACTGGTCGTAAATATGCTCTAATTGTTCGGTTTTTAATTCTGGAAGTTGAAATGTTTTACTTTTTGTTTGAAATAATTTTTCTTGCCGCTTTGTTTCTTTTGTTTTTTTATTTTGCAAATGTGCTTTCCATAATAAGATTTTTTTATCAAGTCCCGTAAACTCAAATGCACCCGAGCGGATGAGTAAAACTAATTGTTCGGTAGAAATATTTATACGTTCCAAAAAATTTTCAAAAGAAAGATACATACCATTTTTTTGTCTTTCGGCAATAATTTGTGCACTGTTGTTTTGCTCCAAATCTTTAATAAAAGCCAGCCCGATATAGATATTCTTATCCTGAATTTCGCATAAATAAGCACTTTTATTAATATCGGGCGGGTGGATGACAGCACCCAACATTCGTGCTTCGTGAACATAAGTTTCGGTATCGTAAAAACCGCCGCCGTTATTCAATACCGCCACCAGATATTCCAAAGGGTAATGTGCTTTCAAATAAAGACTTTGATAGCTCTCCACGGCATACGAAGCCGAATGACCTTTGGCAAAAGCATAGCCGGCAAAACTTTCAATTTGCAGCCAAATTTCGCTAATCAGCTGCATTGTGTATCCTTTTGCTTTGCAATTATCAAAAAACCTTTGTTTCACTTTTAAAAATTCTTCGCGCGAACGGTATTTTCCGCTCATGGCGCGCCTTAATACATCAGCTTCGCCCAAGGATAAGCCTGCAAAATGGTGTGCTACTTTAATTACATCTTCTTGATAAACCATAATTCCATAAGTTTCTTCCATTAATTTCCACATTACAGGATGTGCTTGTTTTCTCCTTTCGGGATTTTTATGCCGTAAAATGTATTCGCGCATCATTCCGCTGCGAGCTACTCCCGGACGTATTATGGAGCTTGCGGCTACTAAGCCGAGATAATTATCTACTTCTAATTTTTTTAACAACATGCGCATTGCCGGCGATTCTACATAAAAACAACCCAAACACTGCGCATTGCGTATCAAGTTTTTTATTTTTTCATCGGATTTGAGTTCATTCATATTATGCAGGTCAATTTGAGGTGGATTTGTTTTGTTTTTAATGATAATTTTTAGTGCATCTTTTATTTTTCATTTTTGCCGTTTATAACAACAATTATTACCCTCTAGCTGGATTTAATTTTAAACTAACAGATCCTTATCAGTACTTAATCGAAGCTAAAAATATTGTAGAACAAGGTGTTTTTTATTGTGGCGATTTAAGTCAACCTATAAATTTTGACTTTTACACGTTACGCCCACCCGTTTATCCTTTGTTTTTATCAGTGTTTTATCTGTTAAAAGCACCACTATATGCTATTATATTTTTTCAAAATATTATTTCTATTGCCTCAATATTATTAGTTAGAAAAACAATTTTACTTTTTAATTACAAGAAAAAATATGACATTTTATTTATTGGATTACTATTGCTAACACCTTCGCAATTTATTTATGCCAACACCATTTTTTCTGAAGTTATTTTTCAGCTTTTTATCGTATTGATGTTTAGATATATTGTGCTGTTTAGCAAGTTTAAAAAGGAAAAATATTTAGTGTGGTATAGTATTGCTCTTGTTTTGGCGGCCTTTACAAAACCGGTTATGTATTTGTTTGTTGTGCCAAGTTTACTCTATATGTTATACGTATCCTATAAAATAAAAAAATGGTATCCGGCTGTTTTATCACTGGTGCCCGTTTTGGCCATTTTATTGCTGATGTCTTGGAATCATAAACGGACAAATACCTATCAGTATTCCAGTATTCAAACCATCAATCTTTTAAATTACATTACACGTCTTTTTATGATGAGTAAAAAGGGAGTAGATTATGCTGATAATACAATTGACAGTATTCACAAC
>JAKIUH010000423.1 GCA_021647685.1 Bacteroidales bacterium | reverse complement strand
GTAAAATCATGGGTCCATTATATCCATTAGGAATAATTAATGAAAATGTCAATCTTTTGATAGCTTTTTTTATAGGTATTGTTTTTGGTGCTATGTTGGAAGCCGCAGGGTTTACTAATACAAGAAAATTAGCAGGTGTTTTCTACGGTTATGACTTTGTTGTTTTACAAGTTTTCTTTACGGCTGCAATAACTGCTGCTATTGGCTTGTTATTTTTTGAATATTTTGGATGGATTGATTTATCGGATATCTGGGTAAATAGATTTTATACCGGTTCTGCAATATTGGGTGGTGCACTCATGGGTATAGGTTTTGTAATAGGAGGGTTTTGTCCCGGAACAAGTGCCTGTGCATCGGCTATCGGAAAAATTGATGCCATGTTATTTTTGGGTGGCTTTATTGTTGGAGTTATTTTATTTGATGCATTTTATCCTCTATACTCAGGATTCTATAAAGCCGGAAATCAAGGACCGGTAAAAATATACGAATCCTTGGGCATGAATCGTGAAGTATTTTTACTATTGTTTGTTATTGTCGCAATTGCTTCATTTGTAGTAACAGGATACATTCAACAAAAAATTTCTCATAAATCTAAAAAATATTAATAAATCTATGAAGTTATGAGTGATACACGTATTATTAAAAAAAGATATATTTTCATGGCAAGTGTTTTTATCGGCTTGGCTCTTTTGCTGGTTATTTTGCCTGAAAAAAGTACTTCAAAACAATTAAAGCCGGAACAATTACTACTTCAAATAAATGATAACAACAGGTATGTATCTACTGATGAAGTGGCTCGTAAAATTATTGCTTCCGATAATTACATGCAGTTAATTGATGTGCGTAGTCCGGTTGAATATGCTGAATTTCATTTGAAAGGAGCAATTAATATCCCTATAGACAGCATCTTTAATAAAGATAAGAAAGGAAATTATGTATATGAGGATATATTAAATCAGGATATTAAAACAAATGTTTTTTATTCAAACGGAACGGTATATGCAAATCAAGTTTGGATTTTATTGAAACGTTTGAATTACAAAAATAATTATGTAATGAAGGGTGGATTAAATCGTTGGATTGAAACAGTTATTCGCCCACCCAAACCGCCTGTAACAGCTACTGTAAATGAAGTGGCATTGTATAATTTCAGAAAAGCAGCAAGTATGTATTTTGGTGGTGGCGCAATTGCTGCACCTGCCGAAGACAATACAGCTGCTCCAATAATTAAGAAAAAAGCCGGAAAAGAGGAAGAAGAAGGGGGCTGTTAGTTCACACAAAAATATACTATTATGGAAAACAACGGATATAGTTTAGAAAGTAAAAAAATATCAAATAAACTGCCAACAATTGGTGTTATCTTTATATTGATTATTATTATCGGATTCCTTACAATGGAAAGACCCAAGCATGTATATCGTTTAACTACAGATGAAATGCTTAGCAAAACAATGGCTCATGATTATATAATACGTTTTGATAAGTTTTTTGATATTTATTATAATCATGATAGTTTGTATCGATTTATTGATTTGCGTTCTGCACATGATTATCAGATAGGACACTTACCGGGAGCAATCAATATTCCCTTAGCTAAAATTTTAGATGATGAGTATAAAGAAATTGTGAATCAAGATAAAAAAATTAATGTGTTTTATTATTCAGACCAGTGTGGAGCTTGTGGACCATGGATGATTTTAACACAATTGGGATATAAAAATAATTATGTGTTGGCAGGTGGTTATGATTATGTAACAGAGCATATAATTAATGAATATTCGCCAATGCTGGGTGATTATTCTGCCGAAAAAGCCAAATATAATTTTAAGGAAGTTATTAATAGTACGGCAGGAGGTTCTTCTGCAGCTTCGTCTGAGGTATCAGCACCCGTTCCTGTGATAAAGAAAAAACCCAAGCAAGAAGAAGAAGGGGGGTGTTAATAGTTCACAGTTTTTATAAAATGTATTAAAATTCAGTCAAATGAGAAATAAAATATATTCATTATCAATTCTGTTCTTTATCGTTTTGTTTTTAGGAACATCATGTTCAAGTGATAAACCTAAGAAAAATCTGGTACAAGAACCTAAAAAGGAAATTAAGGAAAATCAGGTACTTATTAAATTTTTAGAGCAATCCGGAAATTTTATAAACAGCCATCGTATTCCTACACTTATTTCGGCAGATGAGGTGTATGCAAACTTAAAAAAATATTTTATAATTGATTTACGTGGTCATAATGCATATGTAAATGGTCATATTAACGGGGCGGTTAATGTTGCTCCTGCCGATTTAATTTCCTATATGAAAAAAAATGTGGCAGCCGGAACTTACGAAAAAATTGTATTGGTTTGTTATTCCTCTCATCGTGCAAGTTTTTCTACTATGTTATTGCAGTTATTAGGTTATAAAAATGTTTATGCAATGAAATGGGGAATGAGCTCGTGGGACGCAAATAATAATAAATGGTTAAAGGCAACTTCTGATAAGTATGCTTCAAGACTGGAAACAAAAGATAATCCCAAACTCCCAAAATCATCTTTACCGGAAATTAACACCGGAAAAACTCTTGGCTATGATATTTTAGAAGCCAGAGCTGATTCTGTTTTGAACAGACTGGATTTTATGATTAAAGTGGATAAACTTATGGAAAACCCTTCAGAATACTATATCATAAATTATTGGCCTGAATATAACTATAAAAAAGGGCACTTACCGGGTGCTGTACAATATACTCCAAAGCAGAGTTTGAGTCGCGATGCCGATTTATTAACATTGCCCAAAGACAAAAAAATTGTTGTCTATTGCTACACGGGGCAACATGCAGCTATGGTAGTGGCTTATTTGCAAGTTTTAGGTTATAATGCTTATACTTTAACCTATGGTGCAAACTCTTTTATGCACTCAAAACTGACAAGTTTAAAAATAGGGCATGCATTTACACGTAAAGAGATTAAAAATTACCCTTTGGTTCAAGGAGAATTACCTAGCTTAAAAACCGAAGGCGAAACAAATAATAATCTAGAAGAAGAGCCGGCTCCTGTACCTGTTATTAAGAAAAAAAAGGTAGAAGAGGAAGAAGGCGGATGTTAATAAATTAGTTTAGTTACTTCATAAAGGCAGTTGGTTGAAAAATCAACTGCTTTTTTATTTAATCTTAAATCCGCTGGACATGCTTGACATGGCACTACTGTTGCAAAGAAAAAAATATAGCTTGCAAATTTAAGATATTAGATGCAACAAATTTTTTATTACATTAGTCTATAATTTTGAGCGTTTCATAAAAATATTTTGGATTAAAATTAAAATTTATATATTATAGCTTGCCGTAAAATTACACTAAACTTTTGTGATATGCTTGACATGACACTAGTGTCATGTCAAGTATGTTGTGTCGTATAAGTTGAAGTTATTTTTGTGTAGAACAAGGCAAAAATTTTTAGCATAGCAGTAGTTATGGTCAAAATTTTTAACAAAGTTCTACGCAAAAAGAACGAAACT
>JAKIUH010000422.1 GCA_021647685.1 Bacteroidales bacterium | reverse complement strand
GATGCATCCAAATCAACTGTTAAGAACGCAGGTGCAGTTTCGCTTACATTATCAGGTATCATTAACGAACCGCCAATAAGTACTTTTTCCATAAACACACCGGTTAATGAACCGTATATACCTTTTTTGCCATCTGTCTGAGCTAATGTAATCAATTTGGCATCTTTGTTTAACTCATAACCTGCATTATAAAATTGGGGCATAAAAAATTCACTGTACCACAATCTTTCTATACGGGCTTGTAGCTGCAATGTTTGCGCACCAAAGTTAAAGCGAAAATCAGCTCCAATACTTGTTCCGTTACCGGCATCATAATTATTTCCTGTAGTTGTTCCGGCAACCAGCGGATTATCTAATTCGCCGCGCGCTCTTAAAGTATCTGCCAATATATTCAATGAATCTTGTAAAAGCTGAGATGTGTTTTTCTTTAACTTACCGTATTGTGCATAAATTTTTAGTTGCATAAACGATAAATTAACAGGAATAATACCTATATCCATTGACCAAGCATTTTGTCCTGCCTGAATAAATTGATTTTGAATAACTCCATTGGCACTTTCAACTTTTGTGTAATCATGATCACTAACAAAAGTAAAACCAATATCCATAGATTTAACAATAGGTATATCTGTCATACCCAAAGGTTTTACATAAGGACGAACAGCCAACAGGTTGGTTGAGCTCATATCAAAATCACTGTACAAGCCTTCAACTCCGATAAAGTTTTTCACTAAAATATCAAAAGTGGCTCCAATTTTTCTTTTATCAAAACTTATTTGGTTTGAGTAATTATCTACCAAAAGACCATATCCAATCCACGAGTTGTAAAGCGAACCCACACGAATATATACAGGATCGCGTTTTTTAACACCATAGCGCACATAATCAACAAGTCGTAACAATCCTACTCCGTCTTGAAATTCATCTTTACGAAAACTCCAATCGTTGACATTAAACATAATCGGTATATTAAGTCCAATACCAAATTTCCCAAAATTTAAATCAGGGCGCAATCGTGTACCAACAAAACCCTGATCGCCAATTTTTGAATAACCAAAAAATGCACCAAAAACACTCTCTTGTGTTAAGCCTTGTGATAAATCAAAGTTTTCAAAACCGGAACCTGAGAATTGATCCAATGTGCCCTGCACATCGCCGGTATTAACATCTTCCACTTGGGCGTTTACAGAAAAACTTATTCCTATAAAAAAGATTAATACCTGTAAAAAATAATAATGTTGATTTTTCTTCATAATTATCGATTTTAGATTATTAATTTGTATTGTAAAACGCAATCTTAAAATAAATATTTAATTTCATACATTTTTAAGACGTAAAAATTGACAAAAAGGTTTCGTTACATGATGAATATTTTATTTTTTTGGATAATTAATCAATATAAATCTCTAATATTTTACAATAATTATCCGGTATCAACCGAACATTCTTTAATATAGCCGGTAATAAAACGCTTTCTCCAAAATTAATATTCACAAATTCATTTTTTTCATATCCAATTTTAAAATTTCCTTCAATACAAATATAAATTACAAATGAATCAATAAGATTGTAGTCTTTTTCAATTATTTGATTAAATGAAAGAATATTTGTTGTAAAATAAGGGCACTTTAATATATTTGAAGTTTTATTCTCGATGAATGAGTATTCGGTTTTATACGAAGGATAAGCCTTAAAATCAATCACATCCAATGCTAAATCTGTATGTAACTCTCGATGATTTCCATTGCTATCCGTTCTTCCCCAATCAAAAATGCGGTAGGTAATATCCGATGTTTGCTGAATTTCTGTCAATAAAATTCCTTTTCCTATTGCATGAACTCTGCCCGGTGGTATAAAAAAAACATCTCCCACTGATACTTTTTCTTCATTTAACAAATCTAATAAGTTTCCTGAATTAAGCGCTGCAAGATATTCCGGTTTAGAACATTCTTTTGCAAATCCGGTAATCAATTCTGCATCTTTGTCTGCTTGTACAATATACCACATTTCAGTTTTCCCGTATGATTTATGCCTTTTTTGAGCATACAAATCATCAGGGTGTACCTGAATGGACAAATCATCAGCTGCATCAATAAACTTAATTAAAACCGGAAATTCTTCACCAAATTTCTCATAAATAGAGTCGCCGATTAAATCGCCCATGTATATTTCAATCAATTCATTCAAATTATTTCCTTTAAGAAAACCATTTGAAACAATTGAAATATCTCCTTCAACACCGGATATTTCCCAGCTTTCACCAATTTTTGTTTTACTTGCCGTATCTTTATTCAATAAACGATTCAGCTTATCACCTCCCCATATTTTTTCTTTAAGTATCGGGCTAAATTTTAGTGGATATAAGTTTTCCATCAGTATTATATAGTTTTTTTTAATGATTAAATCAAAATTAAGCTAAATGTTATACATTACAAATATTTTTTTCGGTATTAAATTTGTTTAGATTTATCTGAACCAGATATTTTTCGCAGTCTTATTCAATAATCCATTACATTAAGTAGTGAATTATTTAAAAAAAGAGTATAAAAATTTAAAGTATTTAGATAGAATTATTATATTTGGATTTTATTATATATTTTAATTTATCTTTGTCATTAAGCTTTCTATTAATGCACAAAAATGTATATTAAAATTAATTGATAAAGTATAATAAGATGGTTGCATCTGACCATTAACTACTTAAAAATACACAGATGAAGTTAAAATTAAATATAAAAACCCGATTTGCAATATTTCTAGGGATAATAATTGTAGCTTTTGCTACAATTATTTCATTATTTCTGTGGTCGTCAAATAAAATAAAGCAGTTTAACGATTATCATTTAGAGGTAAATAAACTGGAAGTAGAATATCTGACCATGAGGCGTTATGAACAGCATTTTTTATCACGCTATAATGAAGATGACGTTTTTTTTACTTCGGGAAACAACAGGTATTTGCGCAAGCATAAAGAATCGTTCAACCGCTTAAAAAGCAACTTGGAATCTTTGAAAAATAACTCTTTAAGTAAAGAGTTTGGTTTAAATCAAAATCTTGAAAAAATTATTGAATATAATGAAAATTACGAACGTATTTTCAGAGAACTCGCACAAAAAATATATGAGAGAGGCTCAATAAAAACCGGAATCATTGGTAAAATATATGAAAATATTGATTTGGTAGAACAACGAACGGGAAATACAGCTTCTAAGGATATTATTGTAGATTTAATTCAAAATTTCAAAGATTATTTAATTACAAAAGACCCGCAATATTCAACCGGTTTTGAACTAACATTTAATTCATTAGCATACCGCTTAGGCTCAGGAATTGATACAGAAACAATGGGTTCGGAAACCGGTGAGACGATAGAAAAAAATACAGGAAATACATTAGTGGCTGCTTTAAATGAATTAAAGTATAATTTCGGGAAACTTATGAAGCTGGACGAAACTATTGGTTTAAACTCAAATGAAGGTTTACAAAAAGAATTGGGTACAGA
>JAKIUH010000421.1 GCA_021647685.1 Bacteroidales bacterium | reverse complement strand
GGAATAGGTAAAATTGCGGGAGTTGACCTTTTGATGATGAAAACTTTCGGGAACTATACCGGTTGGGTCAGCTATACTTTTGGTAAATCGATTCGTAAATTTTTAGGGATAAACCGTGGTGTAGCTTTCCCTGACAATAATGACCAGCGGCACGAACTTAAATTGGTGAATATGTATAAGTTGAAAAATTGGAATTTTTCGCTTACATGGACCTACGGTTCAGGAAAACCCTATACCGAGCCAGAAGGACAATATTATATAAAACTATTGAATGGTGAGCAAAAGTTGGTATCCGTACCTTCAAAAAAGAACTCATCACGTTTGCCTGCATTTCATAGCCTTGATATGTCGGTAAATTATGATTTTAGAATTGGTCAAGGTTTTGGTAAAGTAGGCTTAAGCATTTTCAATTTGTACGGAAGACAAAATATAAAATACCGGTTTTATCGTGTACTTACTGATGAAGAACTCGATACCGGAAATCAGCCTGTGTATAAAGTATATGATATTAAATTATTGGGTTTTACCCCAAATTTGTTTATTTCTTTTGATTTTTAAATTATGATAAAAAAAATAATTTATATTATCGGTTTATTATGGCTTATCTATTTATCGGCATGTAGTAAATTAGATGATTTTAATGAAAAAGCACCCGAAAAAGTACCTATAGTGGTTGAGGGGATATTATTGCCGGAAGCTCCTCCTGTTGTATGGCTATCAGAACTTTCAGATACGGGAAATATTGAGGATACAACTTATATTCCGGTGAATAATGCAAAAGTTACTTTGTATCATGACGGAACTCCTTATAACTTGACACTTTTTGACAATGAATGGGGCGAATATAGTTACGACGGAAAGGATTTGGATATTGTACCCGGGGATACATATTCTTTAGAAGTTAATTATTTGGAGCAACTTGTTACGGCAGAGACAAAAATTCCATATGCTGTCAAAAATATTTCTGCGGTGGTAGAACCTTCTAACAGAGGAGATACTGTTTCAGTTCTAAATATTAGCTGGGAGAGTGTTGATGAGAGTTATTTTTATTTGTTTCTGGAAGGTGATACTCTGAATACATCTTCATCTTACTGTAGGTATTCTGAATATCCTTTTGCAAATACATTCTACACTGTTGATACAACGGGTTTAATAGAAGGTGATACTTATTATATAATTGTTTATAGCCTTAGTCCTATTTATGCACAGTATTATTTTGGTTACGACCCATTAAACAGTAATTATAGTTATGAAAGCAATATTTTTGATGCTTACGGTATTTTTACCGGCTTAAATGTAAATTATATTAGTTTTGTGTATCAAAAGGATTTGAATGTAAAGTTGAATACACAAAATACTCCAAACTTTTATTCTATAAGATTTCCGGGTGTAATTAGATATTAAATCCTTAAAAAAAATAAAAAATACTTTTTTGTCCTGAATTCTTAATTGTATCTTTGCAGCAAATTTTGAAAAAAACGCAGCGATATGTACAATCTATTAAAAGGAAAAAAAGGAATTATTTTCGGAGCATTAAACTCCAAATCAATTGCATGGAAAGTAGCCGAAAAAGCTTTTGAAGAAGGTGCTACTTTTACTTTAAGTAACACTCAAGTAGCCATGCGTTTTGGTGAAATAAACGAACTGGCAGAAAAATGTAATGCAGAAATTATTCCCGCCGATGCTACTAATTT
Organism: Bacteroidales bacterium; assembly: GCA_021647685.1. GTDB lineage: Bacteria > Bacteroidota > Bacteroidia > Bacteroidales > NBLH01 > NBLH01. Next base: position 1,823 of record JAKIUH010000421.1, on the reverse strand, counting down.
GAAAGATTTAGAACATTTATTTACTAAATCAATGGAAATTCTTGGTGGAAAAATTGATTTCGTATTACATTCCATCGGAATGTCGTTAAATGTTCGTAAAGGTAGGGTTTATGATGATTTAGATTACAACTATTTTCTAAAAACCATTGATATTTCAGCATTATCGTTTCATAAAGTTTTGCAAACTGCCCGAAAATTAGATGCAATTAACGAGTGGGGTTCTGTTTTGGCATTATCCTATGTAGCAGCACAGCGTACGCTGTACGGATATAATGATATGGCCGATGCAAAAGCAATTTTAGAATCTATTGCACGTAGTTTTGGTTATATATACGGACGCGATAAAAAAGTCAGGGTGAATACGATTTCTCAATCTCCTACACGTACTACGGCAGGAAGTGGTGTAAAAGGAATTGACGGCTTAATTGATTTTACCGATAGAATGTCGCCACTTGGTAATGCCGATGCCGAGGATTGCGCAAACTTTTGTATTACCATGTTTTCTGATTTAACAAAGAAAATTACGATGCAAAATATTTTTCATGATGGTGGATTTTCAAGCATGGGTATGAGTTTGCGCGCCATGACCCAATATAATAAGAGCTTTGGCGAAGATGTGGAAATGAATTTAGAATAGAAGAATATGCTGTCAATTACAATGATAATTATCGGAGTAGTAGTTTTGGCTATTGTCGTTTACGTGGCTTTTTCATACTATAAATTAAAAAATGCACCACCGGTAAAAACAAGTCCTAAAATTAAGATACTCGATGCTGAAAATTTTCATGCATTTACGAAAAAATCTTTGGTATTGGTTGATTTTTGGGCAGCTTGGTGTGCGCCGTGTAAAATTATTGCACCTACTTTAAACGAAATAGCTGAAGAAAATTCTGATTTAGTAAGTATTGGAAAGTTAAATGTGGATTCTTTTCAACAAATAGCTCAAAAGTATAAAGTAAGAAACATCCCTACTCTGCTTGTTTTTAAAAATGGTAAAGAAGTAAAACGCATTGTGGGTGTTAAAACTAAAAAGGCGATTCTGGCAGAACTGAAATCTGTATAATTAATAATTTATTCTTTGTTACAAATGCACTAATAGCTGATTTTTTCTTATTTTACAAATTGTGCCTCATCTGATGGTTTACGAATAAAAAGCATCAACTATTATAAATTTAAATAAGTAAAATGGAATTATTAATTATTGGAACGATTATTTTAAGTGGCGGTTTGTTTTTTGCAATTCGTGCAATACGCTCACTTATGCGGGGAAAGGATTTGGATATTGATTTTGGAAACATGAAATTTACCGGTGATAGTGATACGGAACGTGTTTCCACTGAATGTTCCATCTAAGAATTATTTAAGGGCTGAATTCTCAGCCCTTATTTTTTACTTTAATTATTTCGGCGGCAATGCTCACAGCTATTTCTTCGGGGGTTTCGCTTTTAATATCTATTCCTATCGGCGAATGAACTTTTTCCAGCTCTTTATCTGAAAAGTGCTCGTTTCTTAATTGTTCAAAAATAGTTTTGACTTTGGTTTTGCTACCCATTAAACCCAAATACTTTATTTTTTTACGAATTAAATTTTTGAGTACATTTTTATCATCAATATGTTTGTGGGTCATAATTACTGCATAAATATTATTTCCTTCGGGGATAAGTGTGGCAATTTTGTCGTATTCCGTATTGTGAATTTTATGAGCAAACTTATTCTGTTTCAAGGTATTTAAATCCTTGCGTTCGTCAATAATATGTACATAAAAGTCTAAAAAATGCATTATTTCAGAAAGAGCTAAACCTACATGTCAGCCGCCAATAATG
>JAKIUH010000420.1 GCA_021647685.1 Bacteroidales bacterium | reverse complement strand
AATTAAAGCCCCCATATCTAATGAGTATATTTGCTTTGATTTTAGATTCTCGGGTACATCACCATTGATAATACGGTGTGCTAAGCCCTCGGCAATAGCCGTTTTACCCACACCGGGTTCACCGATTAAAATCGGATTGTTCTTCGTTCGGCGTGACAATATTTGCAAAATTCTACGAATTTCATCATCACGACCAATTACCGGGTCTAATTTCCCGGTTCTTGCACGTTCGTTCAGGTTAATAGCATAACGTTCCAAAGAGTTATAAGTATCTTCGGCTGTTTGGCTGTTTACTTTTGAACCTTTACGAAGTTCATCAATCGCTTGTTTTAAGTGCTTTTCGGTAATACCCAAATCTTTCATCATTTGCGATACTTGCCCTCCAACTGACAAGATACCCAAAAGAATATGTTCAACGGCAACATAATCATCGCCAAATTCTTTTGAAAGACCAATGGCTTTTTGAAGTGCTTTTTGCCCTTCGTTTGACAAATATGCCTCGCCACCGCTTACTTTGGGGTAAGAGTTAATAATGCTGTCAAGTACTCGTTCAAAATTAAGGGGGTCAACCCCCATTTTCTTTAACAAGAAGTTGCTTACATTATCATCAACATCCAGCACACCTTTTAATATATGTGCGGGCTCTATTGCCTGATGACCAAACTCTTGGGCTATTTGTTGCCCCTTTTGAATGGCTTCTTGTGATTTTATGGTAAAATTATTCAAATTCATAGTTCAATCTCCTTTTTTTATTTTTTCGCTTTTGGTTTATCAATTTTATTACCATTTCAAAAAACGAATAAATTAAAGCCATATTGACATAAAACACAAACAAAAAACAGACATACTGTCAGTCATTCTTTTTGATATATTCAAATTTAGCAATTTAATTTTTATTTTTTATCTTTGAGCAAGGAAAATGAACTTATAAAATGAAACTAATCAATTATTTTACAAAAAGGGCAAAGAATGCCCCTTACATGATTCAACAAAAAACGAAGGCAATTGTTATTGTTAATATAATAGCAATGGCTCTTATTTTATTAAATATCATAATACTTTCTATTATTAATAAGGAATTTGTTTTTTCAAAATATTACGTTCACTACATGCTTATATCTGTAGGGATAATAAGCTTAATAGTTGTAAAGAATTTTGAATATCAATTTGCAGGAAATTTTTTTGCTATTGCAATTTTAGCCCTAGAAATAATAGCTGTTGCCTTTTTTAAAGAAAGTAATGGTTCTTTTATGCCTTACATAGCCAGCTATTTTATCATAACCGTGTTTTATATTGCAGGTTCAATATTTGCCTCAAAAACAGTTTTGTTTCTTAACGGGTTCATGGCAATATTGGGTATTCTAGGTATATATTTTCTGCATCAAGATATAGTATCGGCAGGAATAAAGCCCATAGTAATTAACAGTATATTCAGTATTTTAGGGAGTACCATGGCTCTTTATTTTATATATCATTTATCCTATTCATCACAAAAAATTACTGAACTTCATTCGGAAAAAGTGGATAAGCAAAATAAAAAATTGCAAGAGATCATTCAAGAATTAAAAGAGTCGGTAAAAGTTCAGCGAGATTTATCTTTGAAATTACAAAACACTATTGTGAATTTATCGAACAATGCCGGTGGTCAGGCTGCCAATATTGAAGAAATGACTTCAACCATTGAAAATTTAACTTTATCTATAAATAATAATGCTGAATATGCCGGGAATACATCAAAAATAACAGAGAACTCTAAAAAACTGATAAAAAAAAGTGATTTGGCTTTAAGCAGAGTATTTAATTCAATTAGTGATATTAGCAGCCAAATAGGAATCATCAATGAAATTGCCCGCCAAACAAATTTATTGGCTTTAAATGCTGCAATTGAGGCTGCCCGTGCAGGAAATGCAGGGAAAGGTTTTTCGGTGGTAGCAGCAGAGGTTAAAAAATTGGCAGAAAAAAGCCAAGAAGCCGCAAAGCAAATTGTAAGTTTAGTTAATGAAGGAATTTCACTATCTGATCAGGCAGGAACTTATATGTCGCAAATGGTTAATGAAGTAGATAAAAGTTTTAATTATATCCTGCAAATCAGCGAATCGGTAAGTCAAGAAAAAGAAGGAATTAACCAAATTAATTCCGGCATGCAAGTAATTAACACAATGGCACAGGAAATAAGCCGCATATCTGAAAATATAAATTCATTATCATCCATATTAAATGAAAATTCAGAAAAATTAAAGAAACTAGCAGACAAATAAATTTAGTTCGAAACACTTTTTATGACAGATATTGCAACGCTAACATGTTTCTTGGGGTTTAATTGTGAATTAAAAATATGAATAATTTTACCCTGCCTATTAATTATATAGGTAACCCTTCCGGGAATTAAACCAAGCGTTTTAGGGACTTCATATTCTTTTCGTACTTTACCGTCAATATCTGCCAAAAGCATAAAAGGCAAATTGTGATTTTGAATGAACTTCTGATGAGCTAATACGGAGTCAGAGCTAATACCCACTACTCTTGCGCCAATTTCTTTGAATTGTTCATAATCATCTCTAAATTTACAAGCTTGTGCAGTACAACCTTTTGTTTCATCCTTTGGATAAAAGTAGAGTACTAAAACACTGTCTTTAATCAACTGCTTGAGTGTTATTTTCTCTCCTTTCTGATTCAATAAAGAAAAATCAGGGGCTTTATCTCCAACTTTCAAATTCATATTGCTACAAGATGAAATTAATACAAATAGAACTATTTTATATAAATATTTCACTGAGAAAAATCAGATTTAATGTTTACAGAAACACAAATTAACAAAATATGATTTTCTCTTACATACATAATTTAGAGTCAATTTATATCGTAGAGTTTATGAATATTTACATAATACTCTGAAAGTTTTCTAATATAGGCATCTTTATATCCCAGAGAATGAATTTTTACCAGTTCGTTTTGCGCCTGAGTAAGACTTTTAAAATTACCGGTAGTATATTTATAAAGTTTTCCGTTATAGTACATCTGCACATCTTTAATATCAGAAAAAACACAGCGCGGTACAGGTTTGCTAAAGGCTCCCAGCTGAATTATATATATTGAATCTAAGCGGGTTAATTCCTTTTTAAGTGCTTCCGGCTGAACATCTTTACGATAAATAACAGGTACACGAACAGGTACAATTTTTAATTTATTTTCAGGATCGGACAATACTTCAAACTCAACACGCCTGTTGTAAGGCAATGACTCCCAAACATAGGACCCATCTTTATATTGATTTATTGAGACTTGACTTTTTATTCCGGCGCCCTTATAAGATATTCTGCTTTTTTCAACTCCTAAGTTTAGCAGATAATCCGCCACAACTTTTGCCCTTCGCTCTGACAACTTAAGGTTATAAGTTTCAGGTCCCTGAGTATCAGAATATCCAATAATTTCAATTTTTGTTTCCGGATTTTCTTTCAAATAAGTCGCTAATTTTTTTAAATTTGATTTAAACACATCGTATTGGGCACTATTTATTTTAAAAA
>JAKIUH010000021.1 GCA_021647685.1 Bacteroidales bacterium | reverse complement strand
TAATAAAATGATGCTTACTCTACTCATACTTAACTTTATCTTTAGCAAATTTAACTTATTATACGCATTATTGCACAGTTTGTTTCTGAAACTTGTATTGAGATTAAAACAAGTCAAAAACTGCAAGACTGTTTTATTATCTATATCAAGAAACCCGATAAAACTTATTCCCCAAAATTAGTTTTAGTTCTTGAATAGTTCAGTCTTTGCAGTTTTTAACAGTATTCTCGCATTTAAAACTGTTACCGAATTTATTAATTTTGAGCTAATTCATCTTTTTTAGGATTTTCTTCTTTAATTTCCCCTCTTAACAATGAACTTGTATCAATACCGGATAATACTTCTATATTAATTCCGTCGGAAATTCCGGTTTGAATTTTATGTTTTTCAAACTCCTGCTCGGATATTTGCAAAAACACATAAGCGGTATCTTCACTAAAATCAATTAAACTTTCTTTTATTGCCAATACACTGTCTTTTCGCTCTAATACAATATCTGCATTGGCACTATATCCAGCTCGAATGAATTTGTCATGTTTTAGTTGAACATCTGCTTTTATTTCAAACTGTATGGCACCATTTTCTTCGATTCCTTTGGGTGAGATATATTCCAGCTTTGCTTGGAAAGTATCATTTTCCAATGCACCAATACGTAAAAGTAAGTCCATACCCGGCTTTATTTTCCCTACTTCGGTTTCATCAACTTTTCCTTTAAAAATCATATCGCTCATATCTGCAATTACGGCAATAGTAGTACCGTCATTAAAAGTATTGCTTTCAATGACCGAGTTTCCTTCTTCTACGGGTACATCAAGTACCATTCCTGTGGTAGTTGAGCGAATAATTGTATTGGTGACACCTCCTGATTTTTTTAAAGCACCTTCTTTTATTAATTCCAAATTATTTTCGGCAGCTTCTAAATCTTCCTTAGCACTCTGGTAGTCTAATTCGTTTTTTTGAAATTCTGCTTTTGCAATTACTCCTTTTTGGAAAAGGTCTTTTTGACGATTATAAATAATTTCAACATCTTTATATTTAATTTTAGCTTGTTTTACACGTGCTTCAGCATTATTTAAGCTAATCATATCGGGAATAATCTTTACTTTTGCAATAATATCCCCTTTTTTTACCTTTTCGCCGGGTTCTACATATAATTTTTCAATAATTCCGGAAACTTTAGGTTTAATTTCAATCTCTTTACGGGGTACAACCGAACCTGTTGCTACCGTTTTTTTAACGATGTCGGTAAAAAATGCTTTTTCAGTATTATAAATAAGTGGTTTTTTTTCAGATTTTTTGTACAAAAATACTATAGTTCCGATAAATATACCGCTTATGCCAACTAATAAGATAATTCTGATAATTTTTTTCATTTTTTCAGTAATTTATGTTGATATTTTTTAATAGTTTAATTCTTGTTTATTGGTTTATTAGTTTATTAGTTTAACAATTCAACAATCCACCGAAAGGCGGACAAGTTTTAACAATTCAACAGTTCAACAATTTACTCATCTCTCAATGCATCAATAGGTTTAATACTGATTGCCCGTTGTGCGGGTAATAATCCTGCAAAAGCACCGGACACTACAATAATAACCAATGCTGTGAAAGCAATGCCGAAATTAACTTCAGGGTTACGAAAGGCACCGCTATTTCCTCCCGATGCAGTTAAAGCCATATTAATAAGTTCTAACAACCATACCCCAATAGTTAGTCCTGCAAACCCTGCAACGGCTGTTAAAAAAACAGACTCTAAAATTATTTGTCCAATAATGGTTTCCGGTTGTGCTCCTATGGCACGCTTTATCCCAATTTCTTTTGTACGTTCTTTAACAACTATTAGCATTATATTGCTCACGCCAATAACTCCTGCCATCAAAGTACCTATTCCTACAATCCAAACCAAAACATTAATCCCTGTAAATAAACCATTTACCTTTTTTACTTCTTGCTCCAAATCAAAACCACCAATGGCACGATCATCATCAGGATGAATCCGATGCCATTGTTTCAATAATGCTTTAGACTTTTTATCCACAACCGAAACAGGTACGCCATCCTTAGCAGTTATTGCAAAATAATGAACAATATCACCATGATTAAAAGCGATTTGCGAAGTAGTAAACGGTACATAAATCAACTCTTCAGGATTTGCCCCAAAAGAGATTTTTGTATTTATGGGCTTGAAAACTCCAATTACTTGAAAATATACTCCATCTATATCAATATACTTGCTTAGTGGATCTTCCTCTTTATCAAATAATACTTCACGAACGCGGGTACCGACTACAGCTACTTTTCGTTTGTATTTTATATCATAATCGTTGATAAATCTGCCGGTTAAAATTTTTTGAGGATCAATTTTTGCATAATCGGGATAATCACCGTAAATTGTATAATCTCCTGCTTTTAATCCTCGCGTAACCTTTGCAATAGAGCCTTTGGATGTACCTTGCAGTCGTGGTGCCAAATATTTTATTTCAGGAATATTTTCGCGTAAAGCAATCATATCTTGTGTAGTAAAATTCCATCTACGTCCGCGATCAAAACCTTGATAAGGCAAAGTGGTTCTTCTTGTCCAAGTAAAAGCCGAATTGGTTGCAAAATTTTCAAATCCGTAAAAAACAGCATTACGTAATCCGTTTCCAGCTCCCAACATAATTATGAGCATGAAAATCCCCCAAAAAACGCCAAAAGCAGTTAGCACAGTACGTAGTTTATTTTGTTTTAAGGTTTGAAAGATTTCTTGCCACTTGTCTTGGTCAAACATATTTTATTTTTAATTTAACAGTTTATCAATCTTATTCACTATTTACTCATCGCGTAAAGCTACAATAGGTCTGATTTTGGCGGCACGGCGTGCCGGAAATAAACCTGCAACTATACCGGAAAATACTAACAAAATTGTTGCAGCAACGGCTATTCCAATACTTGCTTGTGGATTTCTAAAAAAAACCGAATTTCCGGCAAGGGAGGAGACCAACTCCATTAAACCTACTCCCAGAACCATACCTATATACCCCGAAAAAGAGGTAATAGCCACTGATTCCAAAATAACTAAGCCCATGATTGATGAAGGTGAAGCCCCCAGAGCTTTACGTATTCCAATTTCTTTAGTTCGTTCTTTTACGACAATCATCATTATATTACTCACGCCTACAATTCCGGCTATTATAGTACCAATTCCTATTACCCAAATAAAAATATCAATCCCTAGAAACATCATCATTACATTTTGATATTCCTCCAAATTGTTCCGAATAAATATTGCATTATCATCAGTTACATCAAACTTATGCTTTTTTGCCATGTATTTTTTTATTTTTTGTGCCATGGCTTTTGTTTCTTCAACATTCTCAGTTTTTGGAATAAGCATAATTTGATTAATACGGTTTTGCCCATTAAAGATTTTTTGGGCCGTAGAAATAGGTAAATAAATATTTCTCATTTCTTCTTCGCCGCCTGAATCGGTAAACACCCCCACCACTTTAAATTCAATATTGTTAATACGAATATATTTTCCTATTGGATTTTCATCTTTATACAAGCCTTCTTTTACATTTTTACCAATAACCGCTACTTTCCGAAATTCGTTTAAATCCTTTTCATTGATATACCTTCCCTCAATTATATGCGTATTTTCAATAACTTGATGTGCAGGATGAACACAACGTACTGAAAATGCACCATAATCATTTTTATAACTGACATTTACTTTTCCGGGAATATAAAACCGGGCGGTCATATCTTTTATAGCTGTAATTTTATGTGGCAAATTATCAAAATCTTGGTTGGTAAATTTTATTCTACGATTTGCTTGCAAACCTTTATATGATTTACTGGTTGTTCCCGGATAAAGCCAAATACTGTTGGTAGCATCGTCTCTAAATTGATACTCAACTCCATTTTGCAAACCATTGCCCGAACCAAGCAAAATGATAAGCATAAAAATCCCCCACGCCACACTAAAGCCGGTTAAAAAAGTTCTAAGTTTATTCTTTTTTATCGTGTTAAATATTTCTTGCCACTTGTCAATATCAAACATGTTCACTAATTTCAGTTTCGACAAATTCAGGATTAACTAATTCTCCATTGATCGATTCAATAAGTCCATCGCGTAAGCGAATAATTTTATTGGTTCTATGTGCAATATCATCTTCATGCGTAACGATAATTACCGTAATACCGGATTGGTTTATTTCCTTAAAAATTTCCATTACTTCGTATGATGTACTCGTATCCAATGCTCCTGTAGGTTCATCTGCTAAAATTACTTTGGGACGGGTAATAAGTGAACGAGCAATGGCTACCCTTTGCTTTTGCCCTCCCGACAATTCATTGGGCATATGATGTGCCCATTCTTTAAGTCCCATTTTCTCAAGATATTCCATAGCAATTAAATTGCGCTTTTTGCGACTTACTTTTTGATAATATAAAGGCAAGGCAACATTTTCCAAAGCATTTTTAAAGGAAATAAGGTTGAACGATTGAAAAACAAAACCAATATATTTATTACGAAGCATGGCAGCTTTTTTTTCCGACATATTACTAATAAGCATATTATCGAGATAATAGCTGCCTTCATCGTAATTATCAAGAATACCTGTAATATTTAATAATGTTGATTTTCCCGAACCTGATGAACCCATAATTGAAATAAGCTCGCCTTCTTTAATCTCTAAATTAATCCCTTTTAAAACATGCAGTTTATTGGAACCTGTTATGTAAGACTTATGTAAATTTTCAAATCGAATCATAAATACTAATATTGATTTGCATAATTAAAACAGCTATTGTGCCAAAAAAAGCAATTCTTTGATTATCAAAGGTATCATGTTATACAAGCTATTTTATAATTGAAAAAAATGTTCGTTTTCGGACATAGAAATTCCGAAAACGCACAATTGATAATGAATTTTGGCGTTTTGAATTTAGATTTTAGATTTATTTGTGAATGCTCAAAAATTTAATGTAAATTTGAACTTTCTTAACTTACTGAATGTTCAAGCTAAATTGAAAAAAACATTGATGAATAAAATATACGGCTATTACAGCATACTTTTTGCTGTTCTGTTTTTAAGTGCTTGCTTTTCAACATCTCCTAGAAGTACAGGAAATACTTCCATGTCCAAACCAAAATCGCAAGCTTTATATAATCCATTTATTTACAGAATGCATCCGGAGTTTTTTATCCATGAACAAAGCGAACAAAAAACTGTTTTATATACTAAAATATATCTTTCGGAAATAAAATTTATTCCTATTGGTGCGCAAAAGCGATATCAGGGAAAAATCAGAATAGAATATAAAATTTATAGTGATATAAATTCGCAACAAGTGCTTGACAGTGCGGGTGCTAATTTCAATGTGCGTAAACAGAAAAGTCAAAACAATATTATTAGTTATATTCAAATTGAAGATAATAATCGGGATAAATACTTTTTGGAAATTACCACTACGGATATTTACAGAAGGTCAAGTGTAACAAGCTATATATCTGTTGATAAAACAAATATTAATTCAGCACAAAAATATTTAATCATTTCAAAAAAGAATAATCAAATTTACTTTAAAAACTTTTTTCGCCCCGAGCATTACTTTTCAATCAAACATAACACCGCTGTTGACAGTATCTATATTAAATATTACCAAAAAGAAATCCCAATGCCTTATCCGCCTTATTCTGATATGAAAAGAGAAAAAATTAATACATTGCCTGATAGTATATGGTCGGTTAGCGGAAAGGAAGCTTTTCAATTCCATGAAAAAAAACCGGGATTTTATTTTTTACAAATTGACACTACACAAACAGGCGGCTTAGGGCTTTTAAATCCCGGACAATATTTCCCCTATGTAAAAACCAGTTTGGATATGGTAAAGCCGCTACAATATTTGTGTAGCGAAGAAGAATATCAGAATTTAATCAACAGTTCGAATAAAAAATTAGCAGTAGATAGGTTTTGGCTTGAATGTGCAGGCGATAATACTGCAAGAGCACGTGAATTAATACGTATTTATTACAACCGGACATTATATGCAAATGTATATTTTACCTCGTTTACTCAAGGTTGGCGTACGGACAGAGGAATGATTTATTTAATGTTTGGACCCCCAAAAACCGTTAAAAACTTTCCTGATAAGGAGATTTGGCTTTATCATGACCGATTGAATTTTAAAGTATTACAGTTTGTATTTAAAAAAGTTGAAAATTCTTATAGCGATAATGATTATGTGCTGGAGCGTCATATAGATTTTCGCAGTTTTTGGTTTCAGGCAATCAAGAGCTGGAGAAATGGCAAAGTTTATAGTGTTTTTCAATAATTATTTAGCAAGAGTAATTGTTAATCGGTATATAGAAATTAGTAATAATAATTAGAGAATATTAAATAAATGGCAAATAAAAGGAAAGATAAAGATTTAATTTTTGGTGTACGTTCAGTAATAGAAGCCATAAAATCAGGAAAAGATTTTGACAAAATTCAAATTCAAAGAGGAAACCAGAGTGCACTTGTAAAAGAATTATTGAGTGTTGCCAATATGCATCAAGTACCTGTGCAATTTGTCCCACAAGAAAAATTCAAAATATATCAAGGAAAAAATCATCAGGGGGTAATTGCTGTGCTTTCGCCCATTAGCTATCAAAAGCTTGAACATATAATACCAACAATTTATGAAGAAGGCGAAAATCCTTTTATACTCATTTTAGATGAAATATCAGATGTTCGTAATTTTGGTGCTATTGTCCGGACTGCTGAATGCTCGGGTGTGCATGCTATTGTTATACCCGACAAAGGAAGTGCTGCCATAACCGGAGATGCAATAAAAACATCGGCAGGAGCTTTGTTTAAAGTGCCTATATGCAGAGTACGCAGTTTATTACAAACCATTGATTTTTTAAAAACCAGTGGCTTACAAATTATCGCAGCAAGTGAAAAAACAGAAACCAATTATACTTCTGTAAATTATAATAATCCGGTAGCTTTAGTAATGGGCTCGGAAGAAAAAGGCGTATCACCCAAAATACTTAAAATAGCTGATAATGTTGTAAAAATTCCAATTTTGGGAACCATCGAATCATTAAATGTTTCGGTTGCTACCGGAATTTTGCTTTATGAAACGGTGCGCCAAAAATTTAAGGAGCCCCAATAAACCCTAGTGTCATGTCAAGCATATTTAAAATAAAAATAACATCTATATAATACCTTTTTTCCTTAGTTCTAGCGCAATTTCATGCATTTGTTGAATGTCTTCGGTTATTGACTGAGCCGATACTGTTGCGCCGGAAAGTGCTTGAATATCTTTACCGTAGTTTAATTCACCTCCTGAATATCCGATAAACTGTTTTAACCAAAGTTTTGAACCTACTTCATAACCGTATTCGCCATCATATACTAATATTTTTACTTTTTTCACACTTAAATCTTTATTCAGTATCAACATATAATCAAAATGCTCATAACGTTCTCCAATAACCGGCTCTTGAAAACTTTGTACACCATCTTCCGAACATCCGCCAATTACACAACCTTTTGTTCTACGAACAAATAAGTATGCTAAAGTTTTGTTTCCTGATTTTAATACAAAGTTTTTATCTGCCTCAATTTGTAATTCTTGGGCTGTGCTTTCATCAATTTTCATGGGTGTTTTTATAACATCTTCATCTTTCCAAATTTTTTTTATCTCTTTTTCAATTGATTTTTGAATACGAGGACTTAAATCGCCAACATTGTTTGTAATAAACAGTCCAAAATAAGAAACTACTGCAATAATTAAATACTTCATAATAAAATTTTTATTTGTTTTTAACCTGTTTACCGGAGAACCTTTGTTCTCCGGCAATCTATTAATTCACTATAAAATTTAAACTAAAATTAATCTGCGTTTAAAACATAAAACCAATGCCCATGTTTAAAAAGTTTTTGCTTTCAACTCCATTATCAATAATTTGATAATCCATCTTCACTATCGCATTTCGATGCATTTTCCAACCCAATCCAAAAATATACTCTTGTCTGTTTGATGTATTATTTATGGGAGTATCATAACTAACAGAAAATTGAGTGTCGTAGTTCTCGTAGCGGATAAATGGAATTAATTCATGCTTTGTAGGCAAAGAATTAAGAATATTATTGGATAGCTCAATATAATATCCAAACAAACTTTTGCCTAAATCGCTGCCTGTAAAGGTATTATACTGCAATACATTATTGTGTTTTGAGTAGTATAATTGTCCTGTAAATCCAAAGCCTGCTATATTATACTGAGCATCAAAACCCAACATTGATATTCCGACAACTGTACTGTCGGCAGTTGACTTTAACATTTCATCATTTTTATCAATGCCTTGATATGCAGTAGATTGTGATTTGCCGAAATATCCCGAAAGTCCTAATTTTAAGCCCGGAATAGCAAAATAATCAATTCTTCCGGCAAAATTAGGAAAACTGAATACCGATTCCATTCCTTTTTGCCTTCCTCCTCTAAGTCCGTTTTGTCCGTTAAAACGCGCATCGCCATCATAGCCCAACAAACCGTTGGTAATATATATTTGATATTTCAAAGAGTACTCATCCACCCTACCCATAAATCCGGCACCGATTTCTCGCCAAGTTGAGGGTACAATATATTTATCAAGATTTGGGCGCTCTACTCCGTTAAAGATTGGCGGTTCATGATATTCGTTAATTATTCCCATTGGAATTAACATTAAACCTGCACGAAAGTTTAGCCAAGGATTTATTTTATGATTAATGAATGCTTGCTCAATAAAAACTTCTTGTACATGCTCATATTCTACTTCGGTATAAACGGATGTTTTGTTATCAAATTTATAACCAAAAAGCAAAACAATACGATGAACATCCATGTTTCCGTTATAATTTGTTTCTGAACTAAGCTGCTGATTGTAATCAACCTGACCATATCCTCCAATAACAAATTTATTATCTTTATAATGCATTTTTTGCACAGTGTTTACCCGCTCATTTGCCAATGCAGTATCGCCTTGTGCTTTTAATTGCACATGTACAAATATCCCTATCAGAAATATTAAGAATAGTTTTTTCATTTCCTTCATTTTTAAGTTAAATAATACAAATTTTTAAACTTCTGATTATCGACAATCATATTATTTAGATTCGTTCTAAATATAATGCAAATGTATGGGCATTTGGTCTGCAACACAATACCTAAAAGTAGGTATTTGATTAATATATATATTTATACATCTGTATATATCAAACAAAAAAACGAACTTGTATAAAAGAAACTTTGTGTTTAACTTTTATGAAATTTTCAATAAAAAGAGTACTTTTACAGGCAAAAATATGTTTATTAAAACGATAACGCATTAAAAATGAATTTTTTAGAGAATAAACCAAGCCGTAAACAGTGGATTAAATTCGGCATCGCATCAATTATATGGATTTTGTGGATGATTTGGGCACGCAGCCCATGGATGTTAATCGGTTTACCGATTATTTTTGATGTTTACATTAGTAAAAAAGTAAAGTGGAATCCGTTTGCACAAAAAAAGGGAGAACCCAAACAAAAATGGAAAGAGTGGGCAGATGCTTTAATTTTTGCATTGGTAGTATCCACTATAATAAAGATTTTTATTTTTCAACTATATGCTATTCCAACGGGTTCACTTGAAAAAACTTTATTAATAGGCGATCATTTATTTGTAAGTAAATTAAGCTATGGACCGCAAATACCTAATACACCGCTTGCATTTCCATTAGTACATAATACTTTGCCATGGACCAAAAGTACAAATTCTTATTTGGAATGGATAGAATGGCCCTATAAACGCCTTGCCGGTTTTGGTAAAGTTGAACGTGATGATATTGTAGTATTTAATTTTCCTGTGGGTGATACCATAATTGTCGGTTACGAAAATCCTGATTACTATCAATGGGTTAGGATGTATGGACGTGAACGAATTTTAAATGAATATGAAATAAAAGTACGACCTGTAGATAAAAAAGAAAATTTTGTAAAACGTTGTGTGGCTGTTGCCGGTGATACATTACAAATTATTGATACAAAAGTATATCGAAACGGTGTTCCGCAACCCGACTACAAGGGTTTGCAATGGAATTATACGGTAAGAACCAGTGGTGAAAATATTAATCCCAAAGCTTTTGAACGTTTAGGGATTTATAAATCGGATGTGCAAATTTATCCGGCAGGCGGACTGTATTTGTTACCCTTAACCAATGAAATGGTAAAAAAACTAGAGCAATTCCCTACAATTGTTGAAGTAAAAAAAACAATAGCTCCAAAAGGTGAATACGACCCGAGTATTTTCCCGCATAATCCAAAAATCCCATGGAACAATGATAATTTTGGTCCCTTGGTAATTCCTAAAAAAGGAATGACCATTAAATTAGATTCTACCAATATAATACTTTACCGCCGTGTCATTGATGTATATGAACATAATAATTATATGGAAAAAGACGGAAAAGTATATATAGACGGGAAACCCATAGAAGAATATACTTTTAAGCAAGATTATTACTGGATGATGGGCGATAATCGTCATAATTCTGCCGATTCACGTGCATGGGGTTTTGTACCCGAAGACCATATTGTAGGTAAACCTGTTTTGATATTTTATTCTCTTAACCCTGAAAAAACTTTCCCTGCAAATTTCCGTTGGGACAGATTGTTTAAATTGGTTAGAAAGGAATAAAAAACATATTTTAAACAATAATATATAATTTTAAGGTGATGTGAAATTTTAATTACATCACCTTATTTTTTCTACTTTGGCAAATTTACAGCCTGTTTCATAGGTTTTATTTTCACACCCGTATAATAAAACTTAATAATTTCATCATATTTTTTACCTTTTTTTGCCATATTCATAGCTCCCTCTTGACACATTCCCACACCGTGACCATAACCTCGCCCATGAAATTTTAATAAACTACCCGAAGGTTCAATCTCAAAAAAAGTAGAACGTAAGCCTAAACCAAAACGTAAGCTAGTCAATTTAACTTTTTGATTATTTATGATGTAGTACTTAACACGATTGGGCTGCTTAAATTTAAAGCTATCAACAGAAATTGTAGCGGGAATAGACAAACCCTTGCTTTTTAAAAAGGATATAAATTTTGATAACGGAATAGTTTTTTCCCATTTAGCCTGCCTTTGATTAATACAATACGGGTCTTTAACCGAACGCAAATACGGAATTACGGACGACCAAACCATTTCTGAACTATTGGTCTGTCCACCACAGTTTGCACTGAATAAAGCCTCAATTAAATGATTATTCTTGTCAAGGATAACAAAATTATCCGTTTTTTTTACCGATTTACGGATTAAATCATTTGTCGTTGATACTCCTTTATATGCCTGACAATGCACGCCATCGCATAAGTTAAATCCATCTTTCTTGTGTTTGTCCCACTTTTGTAATGCATAAGTTCTACATATAATTGCTTGAGTTTTGTAATATTCACTTTTAGCACTTGTCCCACTTTCTGCTTCAACTACACCGGCTAGGTATTTTTGAAATGGAGGCAAATTTATCAACACCAATTTATTTGGTTTTGCCAAAATATTTATAGAACCGTAATACTGACGAGCTTTTTGTTTTGGGACAACCGGTTTAATAGAAATTACGGCTTTCTTTTTTCCTTTCAAAAAAATATTTTTTCCTGAATAATCCTTTTTAGGCAAGCTGACAATAATTTGTTCTCCCTCTGATTTTATAATTAATGAACGACTGCCTTTTAGCGTATATTTTTTCTTTCCGTCAATATATAATTTGTATTTTCCTTTATTGGCTTCAAAAAAAACTTTTTTGATATTTTGCTTATTAAAAACACCAATTTTAATTTCTTGAGCTACGGTACTTATTTGAATTAAGATAAAAAGTAAAAATATATTTCTCATAAACTAACTGTTTAAATCCGAATAAATAATTTCTGCCGTCCTACGCGATGCACCGGAATCGCCAATAATATTTTGCAACTCTTTATAACTTTCAAGCATCTGATAACAGTATTGCTCATCGTAAAGTATTTTAGAAAGTTCATCGGTTATTTTTTGGGGTAAATCTTTTTGTAATAATTCTTGAACTATTGTTCGGTCCATGACAATATTCACTAATGAAAAAAACTTAGGTTTAATAAAATATTTACCTACTTCGTAGGTAAGTCTGTTCATTTTATATACTACTACTTGCGGAACATTAAAAAGTGCTGTTTCAAGAGTTGCGGTACCGGATGTAACAATTGCTGCCTTTGCATGTTTCAGCAAATCATAGGTTTGATTAAAAATTAACTTAACCGGATATTTTTCAATATACGGACGATATACTTCTACATCAAAACCCGGAGCGCCTGCCAATACAAATTGATATTCGTGAAAATGTTCCATTACTTTTAACATCTCGGGTAAAATATATTTCAGCTCTTGCTTTCGGCTGCCCGCTAATAAAGCAATTATGGGCTTGTCGCTTAGTTTATTCCGCTTCAAAAAAGTTTCCTTATCGGGCAAATGTTCTTTTTTCTTTTTCAGCTCATCAATAAGCGGATTACCCACATATTCCACTTCATAATTATATTGTTTGTAAAACTTTTTTTCAAAAGGAAAAATCACAAACATTTTATCAATATATTTTTTTATTTTCCATGCACGGGATTTCTTCCATGCCCAAATTTTAGGCGATATATAGTAATAGGTACGGATATTATTTTCTTTGGCAAATTTTGCCATACGCAAATTAAATCCGGGATAATCAACTAAAATTAAAATGTCCGGTTTAAAATCAAGTAAATCGGTTTGACAAAGCTCAAAATTACTTTTTATACGGCGTATGTTCATCAATACCTCAACAAAACCCATAAAAGCAAGCTCTTTATAATGCTTCACTATTTGTCCGCCTTGTTGTTGCATTAAATCTCCTCCCCAAACACGAAATTCAGCATCTTTATCCAGATTTTTGAGCTCGTGCATTAAATTTGCCGCATGTAAATCGCCGGATGCTTCGCCGGCAATAATGTAATATCTCATTGTTAAATTGTTACTTGTTTCTGGTTATTGTTGTTTCATTATTAAAACTTGTCCAACTTTTGGTGGATTGTTTCAGGGTTCTGGGAACTGGTCACTACTCTTCAATGGGTGCTGAGTATTGAATATTTTTTCTGTTTGTTAATTGTTGAATTATTTGTCTAAACTTTTACTGTTTATTATTAACTTCAACGATTAAACTATTCCAAGCCAAACAGGACTTGAAACGATATATGCTTAGAAAAACTTCATAATCAATACAATAAATGTATAAATAAATGTAGCGCCTATAATCCCTTTTGCCGAAAACAAACGATTGGTCCACATAAAGATAAAAAACACCAATAAATTAGGAACAACACATAAACTGATTAAGTGTGTTAAAATACCGGCTTTTTTCACTAAATTAATGAACATATCAAAACTTTGCATATTTCTAAATTCATAAAATAGAAACATTACCAATATTGGTAATAACAAACCGATAATTAAACCTGTTAGTTGCGAATTGTATGATAATTTTTTTGTTAACATTGTGTTAAAATTTTAAAAATCCCATTTTTTTAAATCTTTTAAAGCCTGATAAGACGTTAAATCAACTTCAATAGGCACTATGGCTACATAATTATTATTTAAAGCCCATTCATCAGTATCTTCTGCAGAAGGTTCAAAATTAGAGAATTTACCGGTCAGCCAGTAGTAATCTTTATTATGCGGATTTACACGATAATCAAATTCTTCAACCCATTTACCCAAAGTTTGGCGGCACATTTTTATACCTTTTATTTCACTTTCATTTACATTGGGTATATTTACATTTAAGCAGGTTTGTTGTGCAATACCATTTTCTAAAACTTTTCCGATAATAATTTGAGCATATTTCGCAGCTGCGGTAAAATCAGCATCTGCATCATGGCTTAATAAAGAAAATGCAATGGAAGTAACCCCATTCATACTGCCCTCGCGCGCTGCTGCAACCGTGCCCGAATAAATGGCACTTACCGAAGCATTTGAGCCGTGATTAATACCCGAAAGAATTAAATCGGGCTTGCGTTTTAATATCTTATGTAAAGCAATTTTCACACTGTCTGCCGGTGTTCCGCTACAGGCAAAAATTTCTAAGCCTGTTGTTTTGCTAATTTTATCTATATAAATCGGCTCATTTAAGCTTACCGAGTGTGACATACCCGATTTACCTTTATCCGGTGCGATTACCACAACATCACCAAAATTTTGAGCTATCTCAGTCAAATATTTAATCCCTTTTGCATCAACACCATCGTCGTTGGTTACTAAAATAAGTCTGTTCTGTTTTTCTAAATTTGCCATAAAAACTATTTCAAAATATTTATACAACAAAAGTGCAGATTTATTTTAAAAGAGAAAAATAAATGATTTTAAATTTCAGAACTCATAACTTATATGAACCCAACTAAAGTTTCGCAGTTTATAACTACCAGAAAACGAGCTAAAAAGAGATGAAAACAACAGCATGCAACACAATCAACTCACTCATTATCAATATCATAAAGCATAAATTCCAAATTATACGAAATGCACACATTAAAGATATAAAAAGAATATCGAAATTAAAATCTACAATTTAAATCAATAGCCGTAGCATAAATGCTACGGCTATTAGAATCATTATTAATTAAGTTTGTCTCAAATATAATATTTTTACAAGTGCGAAACATGAGAACCTAAAATTATAGTGTTTCATAATTGTTGTTGTATATGGTTTAAAACCTTAAACCCGCAGACCCTGTTCGTAACGAAAAGCAAATAAAACGGTAAGAGTCAATTAAACTATTTATTTTTATTAGCTTGCTTATTATCTTTTTTGTCTTGTTTAATTCCTTTTTTATTGTCTTTTTTAAATTGTTTACTTTGCTCTTTTACAGCTTTTGCAGGAAGCAATGTATTGATAATACCAGTTTGAACAGCTTTCCACAAATATTTGAAAAATTTATCCGTGGGTTTTCTCTTATAGGCAATAAACCCGCGTGAAAAACCTGCTTGACCTTTAATATTATTGTTTTTTGCAACAGTATTTAGCAATGCATTCACAAAAACAACACTTTTTTGTGGATCGTCTGTACTTTTCATGTCTAATTTTAAATCTCGGTATGACAAATCAATAAAACCGTATGCACTATCATTGTCTGCAGCAAATTCCAACTCCGTGCTCAATATAGTTCCTGATTTAATACTTAATAAAAGTAAACGATTTAGTAATTCATTCATTACTTGTCCGTTAAGCTCACTTAGCTTGGCATCTACGGTAAAATAATTATTAGCATGAAAAACCGGCAAGCTAAGATGAACATTCAAATCTGCTGCACCCATAAATCGAGAATAAAATGCTACATTTATTATGGGCTTATCTTTCACAAAAGTACTATCATTGGTGATACCGGTAATTTTTATATACCCTGATTTAAAATCTATATTTGCAGGCAGTGTTTGTGGTACTCTATCGCCAATATTTTGTATGCGTATAAAAGCATTTTTTGCAATTAGCGTATCTACTTTAAAATCTACCGGTATTTCTCTAATTACTTGACTAATCAGCTCTTGGTATTTGTACGGTGGATCTTTTAACTTTTTATTTTTATAAGTAATAATATTAGGATTATTCAAATAAATTTTCTGTAAATAAATTTTTTGTTTTTCACGGATTGAATCAATATTAAACCCTTCAATACGGAATTGCCCCATGTCTATCTTTATCCATCCTTTTTCGTAAGGAATTTTTTGGTCAAATTCACGCTGACTGTATTTAGGAATAATCCTGATGCTATCTACTTGCATCAAATTTTTACGTGAATCGAGAACAAAATTATTCGTTTTTAACATATAATACTCTGAAATATTTACTGCTAATTTTTGTACCGATAAATAGATTTGTGAAAACAGTAGAGGAACTTTCTTTTTGATACTTAAACTATCAAAAACAA
Organism: Bacteroidales bacterium; assembly: GCA_021647685.1. Classification (GTDB taxonomy): domain Bacteria; phylum Bacteroidota; class Bacteroidia; order Bacteroidales; family NBLH01; genus NBLH01. Next base: position 5,595 of record JAKIUH010000021.1, on the reverse strand, counting down.
CATCACCCACACCAAGATTTAAAGAATCTATTTTTAGCATCAAGTTTTTTCGTAATACATTATTCAGTTCAAAGTTAAGATTTTGAAACTCAATATTCTCTACATATATAGATTTTAATTTTGGACTTAGTAATTTTGCCGGATTAAATGCTTTTCGTTTTACTTTTTTGACATTTGGATTTAGAGTAAGCACCATCTCCGGCTCAAGAATTATGATCTCATCAATGAGTATGTGTTTGGTTTTGTAATATTTCCAAAAGGATAAACCCTTTACCGATATTGTTTGAAAACTTGCAGATACAATGCTTCGCAAAACACCCGCATCAACACTATCACGCATACCATTTTTGGGTAAAATCTTCACACCGCTAATTTCAATATCGCCATCCCAAACATGAAAATCAACATCCTGATACTCAAAATAATAAAAGCTGCTGTCCGTTCGCTCAATCATTTTATCCAATTCTTGCCTGACAACAGTTTCCAGCAAACTGTCAATTTTATGTACCGCTATAGACAGCACAATAAGCAATATACCAAAAACAATTAAGAGTATTTTATAAATTTTTCGCATAAAAAAAAATAAACGATGAATAATATTCGGCTAATAAAAATATTAAGAAAATAGCATAAGTCAAAATTATGCTTTATATATTTTATTATTTACACATTGAATTTATATTTGCAATAAATGAAACCGTAAATATGAAGATTTTTAAACAGTGGGGCTTACCATTAATTGCTGCAATATTGTTTGTTTTGGTTTTGAGAATGTATTTTTTCTCATTTTATGTTGTACAAACAGAAAGTATGAGCAATACTTTGCAAAAAAATAATATTGTACTCATTCAAAAAAATGCAAAAATAAAGCAAAACAGTATTGTAGTAATTCAGAGAAACAATAAAGAAACATTAAGTCGTTGTATAGCACTTCCTAATGATACATTATCCATACAAAGAGGCGAAATTCTATTGAACGGTAAAATCTTTAAGTATTCCAAACATCCTATAACAAAAATTAGCGAATCATATATTTTAAAAACCAACAGTTTTGTTCAAGAGCTTGTATCAAATAAAAAGATTCATTTCAACAAGCATCTTTCTTATTTTGGTGTTTATCATATAAATACTGATAATCTTGCTTTAAAAGAATTACTGAAATTCCCTATTTGGTCATCAGTAAAACAACCAGTATTGGCTGCAAATATATATGATGACAGAATTGGTAATTTTGTCAATCATTTTTACTGGAATAAAGACAATACCGGCAAAATAATTATTCCTGCCAAGGGAATGAAAATAAAATTAAATCCATATAATTTTGAATTATATAAAAGTATAATTAAAGCGGAAAGTGGGAAAAAAATCATACGCAGGCAAAATAAAATATACATCAATAATAAAACAGTAAAAACTTACACATTCAAATACAATTATTACTTTGTAATAAATGATAATCGAAACACAACTAATGATTCAAGATATACCGGCTTTGTGAGAGCAGATAAAATCAAAGGGAAAATGATTGTTAAGTTTTAATTTGCTGAAAAGCTGAGATAATAATCTAAATTCCTCCAACTTCTTTATTAGTCAAAGCAAACCTTTTTTTCAAACACCGCTGTAAATAAGCTGATTATCCAAAGAATAGAATCTTTGAATAATCAGCCGGATTGAAAAGAAATTGAAAAAAGTTTATACATCCCATTTACCATTTTTTCTTAATTCGGCAATAATTATCTCAGCTTGTTCTTTTAAAACCAGTTTATCAACTTTTGTAGTTCTTGTTATCGGAAAATCTTTATCAGCAGGCCATATTTCAATGTGCTGCGGTCGTTTGTATGCTGCTATATTCTTACAATGCTCAGCAATTTCATTGGCAGTTAATTCAACATCTTTTTTAGGTTTTACAAAAGCAAAAATACCTTCATCAAATATTTTATGTTTAATGCCAACCACATCCACTTGATCCACTTTGGGGTGTTCTGCAATATAAGCCTGAACTTCATCGGGAAATACCTGATAACCTTTTTGTTTAATTACAAATTTATCTCTACCCGAAAGGTATAAAGCCCTATAACTGCCCATATCTTTAAAATAGCCCAAATCACCACTGTACAATATACCTTCTTTTGTGATTGCTTTTTCAGTAGCTTCCGGAAAATTGTAATAACCAAGAAATACAATGGGTGGATGATAACAAATTTCTCCTATTTCCCCGTCCTGAATTTCCGCTCCTGCAGTTCTATCATCTTTCATTGGCTTGCGAATGGTAATTTTTCCAAGATGTTCAAAATATCGTCCTACTTGCCCTGCCATTTCTTCTACGGAAATTCCATCAGGCGTAAAAGTAGTAAAACCGGCTGTTTCGGTCATTCCCATACCGGTTCCAAAGCGTGGTGCCATTGATGCCAATTTGTTTAAAAATTCAACATCAACAGCCGAACCTACGTAAAAAGCAAACTCAAGACTAGACAAATCAAACTTATCATAATCGGGATGTGCCCACATCATGTGAAATTGCGTAGGAATTTGACCTAAAATTGTAACTTTATATTTTTCAATAGCTTTTAGTGAACGTTCTACATCAAAAACCTTTAATAAAACAGCAGTTGCACCTAAATACAAGGTGCTTAATAAGGATTCTGTGGTACAACCAACATGACTTGGCGGTAAATTCACCAAAGTGCGGTCGCTTTGTTTCATTTTAGTACCTTCTGCTAAAATTTGGTTTTGAACAATAATGTTTTCATGGCTCATCATTGCCGGCTTGGGTGTTCCTGTAGTTCCTGTTGTGAAAATAATTAATGCAGGGTCATGTGTATCAATCGTATTGTAATTTTTTTGTAATTTATTTGAAAACAAATCTTTAATTTTCAGCCAAACCAGTTTACCTTTAGCCATCATTTGTTGAATACTGATTGCTCCGTCAATTGGTTTTTCTTCTTTTGGATTGGCAAGTACTTGAACCATATATTGAATATAGTTACAATTATCACGGATGTATTCACCAATTTCGTTAAAATCAATAATGGGTGTTTTCCCAAGAAAGAAAAACATTTTGGGTTTTATTTTATCCAAATCGCGCTTTACTTCTTCTTTTTTAAGGCGAAGGTCTAATGGTGAAATAATCGCACCAATTTTCATGCAAGCGTACATTAATGCAACATGTTCAGGGAATAAAGCTAATTGCGTAGCAATTATATCTCCCTTTTTTATGCCCATATCTAATAGGCGTAAAGCAAAAAAATCAGCAATGGTTTTAAGCTGTTTGTACGAAACAAGGCGGTCGTCTTCATACTGAATCAAAGCAATATTATTGGGTGTTTGTTTTGCCCACTTGTCAAGATAATTGTTAATTAAAGGTAGTTTCCAGTTTTTATTTTCCATAGTTCTATTTTGTGAAAAAATTACGAAAGCAAGATAATAATTTCAAATATTTAAACAAATATTTTTGTGTATTCACAGTATTTTTCTTCCAGCAACCAGTAACAATCCGCCGAAGGACGGACAAGTTTTAACAATATTCAACATTCAATAAATAATAATCAATAATCAACAGAATTTGGTATTTGCATTAATATAATTTATTTCCTGTATTTTCTAACTTTAGGCAATGTAGGCAATAATATAGGAGCGCTTAAAATAAAAAACACAAATTCAAACAAAACATTACTGTTAGGTGCTTTTATCCCTTTTAAACGATATAAAAATGCATCAAAAGTATTGCCCGAAAGGTTACCAAAATAAATGGCTTTAATGTATAAAATTATTGCTTGGGCAATTTCATTTCCATAAAAAGAATACAGCTTTTCAGTCATTTCCTTTTCGGGTTTACGGCTTGTCTCGGCATAATGCTGAGCATAAAGCAATGCTATGGTTTCATAATCATCTGCATCGGTATTAAATTGGAGTTTAAGCAATTTATTAATTTCTTCGCGATTGATACCTGATTTTACAGAAAGAATTGCATGATACCATGCGCAATAAACACAACCATTAACAGCGGTTGTTACCAACATGATTTTTTCGCGAAAAGATTTACTCACTAAATTATTCTTTTTTGCGTAAACAAAGCTTTTCGCATTGCTTAACAAATCTTTAACATCTTTTAGTAAAGTATTCAGTGTGTATATTTTCCGGTTAAAGTATTTTTTATTATCAGCAATATTATTCGTCAAAATCTCCATTTTTATATTTTTCTATAAATAAACGTGTTGTTAAAAATATCAGAACACCTCCAATTACTGCTATAGCAATCCATAAATAAACAGGCGGGATACTCCAAATTTTTTTCTTGATAATTAAATTATCTTGATGATGTACCAGTTTAATATTTCGTATTTTCAGCTCAGGAATATTGTATGGGATATTTTCTTTAAAGTAGGTTAAATCATAAACCGGAAAATCGGCAATAGTACTGCCAAATTTAAGTTTGTATTCCATATCAGGTCTTAAATAGGTAATAATGTAATTTTTTTGTTGATAGGCTTTAACATCTACAATACGTATTGGCTGGTTATCTTTATTGCTAATTTGCATTTTCAGGTGCGATGATTTAAATCGGGGCAGAATAATTGTATTCGTACGGTTTGAACCAAGGAAAAATTCCTTATCAATATCATCAAAATATAATACCCCTCCGTTATGGCGTGTTTTGTCTTTGGCTTTATAAATTTTTGCACTCCTGAAATAATATTCAGAACCATGAATAGTAAAACTTATTTTATCAATAAAGTAAGTATCATTAAAAATCAGGTCAATGAGTGTTTTATCTAAAGTATCTTTATGGGTAATTACAGGTTTAGGCAATTCAAAATATTTTTTATCCAATTCATTATTTATAATAGAAAAAGCCTTTAATATTTCGACCGATTCATTTTTATAATCGCTGAAAATAAAGCGATAATATTTAAAAGATGTAGTAGGGATATTGGTTATATGCAATTCGGTAGTAGCCGAATCGGTATATATTAATTGAAGAGAAAAACGTTTTTTTATTTCATACCAAGTTTTTTTATCAAATGAACCGGCAATTTTTAACTTATTTTTAATGTTTTTGTTAGAAACCTCCAAAATAAACCCATCGATATTAATAACAGAGTCAATTTCAACAATCAAATCGGTTATACGTTTAAATAATTTATGTTTATTCTTTACAATTTTCAGTTCTTTTCTTTGAATATTTGCAATTTGCATATAATCGGAGCCATATAAAAAGGGTATTTCATTATTGTCTTTATCAATAATTCGAATATCGGGAAAGTTTTGTTGCAATTTAGCACTAATCCGGGGCGAAAGAAATATTTTATAAAAACCACTTGTTTTTACACTGTCTATATCAGCTCTATATGAATACTGCTGTGCCTTAGCGGTACTAAACATCAATACGGTAATAGTAACAAATAAAATTCTATTCATCGGTCTCAATTTTTTTTCTGTTAAATTGATAAACAAAAGCTATAAACAGTAATATCCCACCCATAGAAATCAGTGAAATTGTACGGTTTGGAATATCCATATATTGAAAATCTTTTAAAAATAATTTAAACATGGCTACAAAAATCAAAAATAATAAAATTTGACGTAATTGAATAT
>JAKIUH010000419.1 GCA_021647685.1 Bacteroidales bacterium | reverse complement strand
ACAGGATTAGGAAGGCATCCTACCGAAAAATTTGTTTCTACAAGTCCGAGTTTTTTTTCAGTTAATCAGCAAAACGGACTGTCTTTTGTTACGGAACAAAAATTTGAAGAGCATAAATATATTGACAAAGAAAATAAGAGTCATTTTGTTCAAGCAAAGATATATGTACTTGCTGCACAGGCTATTGAAAGTTCTCGATTGCTTCTTAATTCTAAGAACGAATTCTTTAAAAATGGTCTTGCTAATAATTCTAATCAGGTAGGAAAGAATCTACTCTTTTCGCGACAGGTATCACCAGTGGGATCCCAAAAACCAGCGTCCCGAGCTTTGGGATATCTTCAATGCCCGGGTTCACAAAGGCGAGTCCATTCGGGTGTTTCCCATTTCCAACTGGACTGAATTAGACATTTGGCAGTATATTCGGCTGGAAAATATTCCCATCGTGCCCCTCTATTTTGCCAAAAAACGACCTGTGGTTAACATTGACGGAAACCTTATTATGGCAGACGACGACCGTATGCCGGAAGAATTACGGAAAAAAGCGGAAATGAAAATGGTGCGTTTCCGTACACTGGGATGCTATCCGCTCACCGGCGCCATTGAGTCGGAAGCCGACACCATTGAGAAAATTGTGGAGGAGATGATGACCGTTACCGTTTCGGAACGCACGACCCGCGTCATAGATTTCGACCAGGAAGCCAGCATGGAGCAGAAGAAAAGAGAAGGTTATTTTTAGCTGCTTAACAGAAAAAACCAGTTGCTTTCAGGGAGTATGTACGAGTATAAACAAGTTGTACAAAAGCAAGAAATATCGTAATGATTTTTGTTATAACTTTTAATACTACTGCAAATTTTGTGGAAAACTGTTGTATCGTGTAATTATTGACTTGTTGGAAGCCGGAAGTCAGAAGAAAATAACGTCCTGGCAACAGGTTCTTTAATATACCCTTAATTCCGCAATAAATTAATCTGAAACTAAAATAGGGCAATTTCTGACGGAATTGGATTTTTTTTTGTTCAATTTCATCAAGAAAATCCGATATAGCACATTACGTTCAAATAATTTATGTTTGTCTGCTTTGTTATTTTCCGAAAATCAATCCTTGTGTATAATTATTGTGGATGGGATTTATGATGAAATTTTTTAAAAACAAGCATATCAATAATATACGGTTTTATTTTTGGATTTTCCCAGACATTCCACACCCTGCTTTTGTCAATATATCAGTATATCAGTGGTTGACTACCAGATTAACAGATCATAGGGCCGGTGGGTATACAGTTTTAATATCCACTGCCTACCTTGGTACTTCCATTTACCTGCAACTGATATAAACTTGAATATAAACCGCTTGAGACGTGTGGTGGGTTTAATATCAGAAAATACTTCAGATACTTTTCTGACGACATAGTTGTAGAAGTTTTTTATCATAGCCATGATAATCATAAAAGCTCCATTCTGATTTAAAAAAGAGAAAGGTAAATGCTTCCATCCAAAATCATTGTTCATAATGTCAAAGGTCTTTTCACTGGCACCTCTCTGGTTATAATACTCAATAACTTCTTTTTCAGTACTTATCCTGTCATTGGTAAGGATTGAACGATAAGCAAACGTGTCTTGGGTAAATGCATCTATTTGATTGCTCTTGCTTTGTTCTCTCATAATAACCAAACGATACTTTCTGTCTTCGTAAAATTGAGTAAAATCCAGTGAGGCTACCTGATAATTCTTATAATTGATTTCAACAGTTTGCCAATTGATTATTTCCTTTATTTGAAGCAACAGTTTTGCACTTTTATTTGCCCTGATATAGAACAAGTTGCTGTTTTTATCTACGATATCAATAATTTCTTTAGCATAGGATCCAGCATCCATCCTCGATCGGTTTACCTGAATATTCTCACTTTCCAGCAATGCATAAGCTCTCTTTAATGTTGCCGCTTGTTCAAATTTTACATTGGCGTTACCATCCCTGTTTTCGATATAAACTATCTTATCGCCAATAGTTGCAATACCAGGGACATAACCCTTGTTCTTCTTATAAGTCCTTTTTGCATCATATTTCTTATTAGCTATCACCTGATTGTCATAATCAAAGTCGTAGAATTTACCTGCCTCAAGCTGTTCTGTCAATATCAACGACTTAATATTCAGTTGGTTTAACTTCAAATTTATATTAAAATCATAAGTGTTCCCTGAATTTGAAACAAACTTTGAGTTATCAACGCTTAGCTCATTTATTCCACGTAATACCGTATCCGGACTGGGAACATGGTTGTTTGGAATGGCTTGTAAGTGTTCTTTCAAATAGGTGTTTATATCTTCAATACTGTCACCACCCGAGATAAAAACATTGGATAGGTTTCTTATAATCTCGCTATATTGATAACCTGTTACACGGGTACGCTGACCTAACTCATTGTCAATAAGGTTACTCATACCAACATTGTCGAATAATCTGTCTACAAAAGAAATTCCGGCTAAAGGGCTTACTGTATCTGTTAATTTTTGTACTTTTATTGCCATGTTATTTTAACTTTTTTGTTTTGCAACACTAAAATAGGTGATAAAATAACACGGTCAAATGCTGTGTAAATAACTTTTGCACAGCCATTTGACCTTTTTGTTAATAACTTACTTGCAGATTTAAGGTAATATACTATTATTTAACATTTTAACTCTTTTTTCTGCCAAAGTCAAGAAATCAATTTTTCACTATTCAAAAGCCCCATTATTCCCGATATGGGAAATATTTTTCCAATAACTGGAAAAAATACCGACATACAGATGAAGCACACCTCCTCATAAATATTGTATCTACCTGTTAGATTGAGCATTACCACTCTAACGAAATACAAAATTATTTTTGTCACAATTTTTGCTTTTATTTTTTTAACATAATTTTATATTTCGTAAAAAAACATCTACTTTTATACTACAAATTTTTAAAACAAAATCATTATGAAGACGTTAAGAATCCTGGGGGGAATCCTCTTTGTTTTACTCATTATCAGCGGATGCAACGACTGGAAAAAACCAGGAAATGAAATTGTCAAAAGCATGGACGACCTGATTGTTAGCAACAATTTCAACTGGAAAACGACAAAAACTATTCCTGTAAATATAGTAACGCCGATTGATGAAAGCAACCAGCTTATCAGGATTTACTCAATTGACAATCAGAATCTGCTTTATACCGGTTATGCCAATACCGGCTCAGGAATAATAACGGCAAAAGTTACTGTTCCCACAAGTTATAATATGGTGAAACTTGTTTACGGATCCGGCAACCGTTACAAGCCTGTTCTGGTTGGGATAGGAAACGAACTTTATTATAATTACAATAATTTTAAAGAAGCTGCCGTAACAGATTGTGATTTAAGTGGTTTTATTACATTTTCACAGGGAGGGTGGTCTTCAAAACCCCATGGAAATAACCCTGGTACAATACTAGAAGCCCATTTTGAAAAAACTTTTCCGAAAGGACTGGTGATAGGATTTCCTCAACATAAAACCATTACATTAAAAAACGC
>JAKIUH010000418.1 GCA_021647685.1 Bacteroidales bacterium | reverse complement strand
TAAAGGTGTCTTTTGATGACAATAAAACAGTCATAAAAAAGCTCCTTGTAAAATAGGTTTAGTGTTTGTTTTTAGTTTTATGGTTTAATTTGGTGAGAAAGGGAGACTTCGGTCTTCCTTTCTTTTTTATGAATGCAAGAATCATTGTAAGCGTAGTGGTTTGAATATGGTGCTTTTAGCATTTCAATACTGTAAATTTTCAATTTTGTACTATTATTTGCTGCTATCATCTTCATTTTAGTATTATCTGCCAAATTTACTATATTTTTTATTGCATAAAGTGTATTTTGTTTTATTTTTTGTTCCCGTTGATTTCAGAATTTCAAATTCTACTCCTTTTTTCAAATCTCTACTTGCTGTTGAAGTAGAAATATTTTTAAAAATTTCCATATAATCTTTTCTGCTAAATTCATTTATTCCAATACTAATTAAATATTCAAGTCTTTCCATTGTTGTAAGTTTTCGCCCACTAAATTTTAATAAATCGGTTAATGTATTATCAATTACATTCAATAAATATTCAATAAATGGTGTTGAGTTTGCTTTTTTATCCGAATGAGCTAATGATTGATAGTATTTTTTTTGTGTTTTAGACATTAAACTCTCAAAAGGCAAGAATTCAAATATAGGATATTTATCCATTAATATTACGGTTTGCCACAACCTTCCCATTCTTCCGTTTCCATCAGTAAATGGGTGTATAAATTCTATCTCATAATGGAATACACAACTTTTAATTAAAATCGGGTCTTCATTATTTTTGATATATTGAAACAAATCATTCATTAAATACGGAACATTTTGATATGGTGGGGCAACATGTGCAATATCTTCCCCGTGAACGATTCCAACACTTTCTTTCCTAAATTCTCCTGAACTATCTACTAATCCGCTCATCAATAGTTTATGCGCTTTTTTGAATGATGCAACAGAATAAGCTGAAAAGGAATTTATTTTTTCATAAACTTCTATTGCATTTAAAACTTCCAAAATATCATTTTTGGGTCCGATTACTCTTTTATTGTTTATTAATGCAGTTATTTGCTCCTCAGATAAAGTATTTCCCTCAATTTTCAATGAAGAGTGGATTGTTTTTATTTTGTTTTGCTTTCTTAATTCCGGTTGTGTTTTATCTAAATAATAAGTCTTTACTTCTCCAAGTTTTTCAGATATGCTCGTTATTAACTTTAAAATATTTCCTGTTATTTCGTATGGTGGTTTCATTCTATAGTTTATTTGATACTATCATTTGATACTATCAAAGGTAAGAGTATTTATTTTAATTGCAAAATTTTCCCTTGTTTGTTCATTTTGCACAACTCTCTATATCAATTCCCCCAATTATCACGGTCTAAACTTCGATATTGAATAGCTTCTGCAAGATGTTCGGGCAATATATTTTCACTATTCGCCAAATCTGCAATAGTACGCGATACTTTTAATATCCTATCGTAAGCGCGTGCAGATAAACCAAGGCGTTCCATAGCATTTTTCAGTAGTATTTGTCCTGCATCATCAATTTGGCAATAAGTTCTTATTTGTTTTGAGCTCATTTGTGCATTGGAATATACCTCAGGACTATCCTTAAAACGCCGAGATTGAATTTCGTGTGCAGCAATTACTCTTTTTCGTATGGTATCGCTGTTTTCTGAAGTTTGAATTTTGGATAATTCTTTAAAAGGAACAGGCACAACTTCAATATGTATATCAATTCTATCCAGTAAGGGACCGGAAATTTTATTTAAATATTTTTGAACCATACCAGTAGTGCAAACACATTCTTTTTCAGGGTGATTATAATATCCGCAGGGGCATGGGTTCATGGAGGATACCATCATAAAACTTGCCGGATATTCTACGGTAAATTTTGCGCGCGAAATTGTTATTTTCCGGTCTTCAAGCGGCTGACGCATTACTTCAAGAACAGTACGTTTAAATTCAGGTAATTCATCAAGAAACAATACCCCGTTGTGCGCCAAGGATATAGCTCCGGGTTGCGGATAGGTGCATCCCCCCACAAGCGCAACATCGCTAATGGTATGATGTGGAGAAATAAAGGGACGAGTTACCATTAAGGAGGTATCTTTTCCAATTTTTCCGGCTACGGAATGAATTTTTGTTGTTTCCAATGCTTCATGCAGCGTTAATGGCGGTAAAATTCCGGGCAATCGTTTTGCCAACATCGTTTTGCCGGCACCGGGAGGTCCTACCATAATGATATTATGCCCGCCGGCAGCTGCAATTTCCATAGCACGCTTTACGTTTTCTTGTCCTTTTACATCTGAAAAATCCAAATCCGATTGATGTAACCCTTTGTAAAACTCTTTTCGGGTATCAACAATAACTTGCTCTAATTTTGCAGCACCTGTAAAAAAATCAATAACTTCTTTGATGTTTTCTACACCAAAAACTTGCAATTTATCGACAACAGCAGCTTCACGTGCATTTTCTTTAGGCAAAATAAAACCTTTAAAGCCTTCTTCGCGTGCACGTATGGCAATGGGTAATGCTCCTTTTATGGGTCGAACAGTACCGTCAAGGGATAGTTCGCCCATGATTATGTATTTTGAAACTTCCTGTGCGGGAATATCTTCATTGGCTGCAAGAATACCAATAGCTATAGGTAAATCATAGGCACTCCCTTCTTTACGAATATCGGCAGGAGCCATATTAATTACAATTTTTTTACCGGGAATTTTATGTCCATGCTGCCTGAGGGCTGAGTCAATGCGCTGTTGGCTTTCTTTGATAGCATTATCGGGTAAGCCCACCAGAAAGTACTTATATCCGCTTGAAATACTAACTTCAATGGTAATGGTTAAAGCATCAATGCCTTGAACTGCACTTCCGAACGTTTTTACCAACATTTTTTTAAGTTTTCAAGTATCAATCAATATTTTCTTCAATGTAATGAATTAATGAATGGATAATCTTAATGTGAATTTCTTGTATTCTATCGGCGTATCCATTATGTTCTACCCTGATTTCCAAATCACAATTAGCGGCAAGTTTTCCACCTGATTTTCCGGTAAGAGCAATTACTTTCATACCTTTTTCTTTTGCTGCTAATGCAGCGCGTAAAACATTCGGTGAATTTCCACTGGTACTTATTGCAAGCAAAACATCTCCTTCATTGCCCATACTTTCAATAAAACGGGAAAAAATAAATTCATAACCGTAATCATTTGCAACACAGCTTATATGCGAAGGGTCAGATATGGATATTGCTGCAATTCCCGGTCGGTTATCGCGAAATCTTCCGGTAAGTTCTTCGGCAAAATGCATGGCATCGCTCATAGAACCGCCATTTCCACAGGAAATAATTTTTTTACCGGAGTTAATAGCTGCCACCATTATTTTTCCGGCATTTTCAATGTTTTGCAACTTACTTTTATCTTTGATAAAAGTATTTAATGCTTTTTGTGCCTCTAAAAAATCATTTAATATTAAACTCATAAGCTAATTTTACTTGTGAACTACGAAAATAATACTTTTTTATTATGCGATTTTAATAAATGAAAAAATATTTAGAGAAGCAGC
>JAKIUH010000417.1 GCA_021647685.1 Bacteroidales bacterium | reverse complement strand
AAAAAATTAAAAGAATTGGAAGAGTACCGGAATGGTTTGACAAACATGATTATTCATGATTTAAAGAATCCTTTGAATATTGTTTTAAATATGGCAGAAAACAAACTGGTGAAAGAGGCGGCAAATAAGATGTTTCATCTGGTTTCAGATATTTTGGATGTTTCTAAACTGGAAGAAGCTAAAATGGTGCTGAATAAGGAAAATATACTTTTAAAAGAAATTGTTCTTAATGCAATAAGTAAAACCGAATTTTCTGCAAGTATTTCTGATATTGAAATAATTGATAATGTTAATAATAATATTGAAGTATACGCAGACAATGATTTAACAGAACGAGTATTTATAAATTTACTAAGTAATGCAATAAAATTCTCTCCACAAAAGAGTAAAGTTTTTGTCAATTCTGAAATTAAAGAGGACAAGGTTCGTATTTCCGTAACTGATTACGGTATCGGGATTTCCGACGAAGAGCAAAAACATATTTTTGATAAATTTGTTCAATTCAAAGCCGTAAATTCAGGAACTGTACGTTCAACAGGATTGGGCTTAACATTTTGTAAGTTGGCAGTTGAAGCTCAAGGAGGGAGAATAGGAGTAGAGAGTTCTGTGGATACAGGTTCTGTATTTTGGTTTACACTGCCTTTAAGGGGATAACAAAATAATTTCGTTCAAATTCCTTTAATGATGCCGCTGCTAATTTCTTGCGAACACAGTTATTTAAATTGTTGAATTGTTGCTTTTCTAAACATTTTGAAGTCCGTTGGACGTTCAAAAGTTTTAAAAACTTCAAATTGTCCGGTAAGACATTTGAACCTTCCTAATTTACCAATTAACCAATTTACCAATATCCCCTTTATTTTAGGCTCATCTCAATTCCCATTAGGTCAGTTGTTCTGAAACTGTTGAACATCCCAACAGGGCTTCAAAACGTTTGTGGTAGTAAATCCATAAAAAAAGAGTTGCTCTAAGAGCAACTCTTTTTTAATAAATGTTCTTAACAGATTATAAATCCATTAATTTCTTTAATTCTGCTTCGTTGTCTTTTAATTTCTCTTTTAACTCTTTTTTGATAGCATCACGGGCTTGAAAATCAGCCTGATATAAATCATAGAATAACATTACTTGTACTTCAACAGTACCCGGAGCCAATTGTTGTTTGTTATTTTTCTTTAATTCTTTTTTCGGAATTTTAGTTCTGTAAAGTACAACAGTAGGCTTAATTTGAGTTAAAGTAGCCGCAGTAATGTTTTTTGCAGTTTGAACAATGCTTTGCTCAGTTTCAGCATCAACACCTGAAAGTTGAGCATTGGCAATATTAGCAGTTGTTAAAGCAGCAACATGCGTTTTTAATTGACCTGCCAGTTCTACTTTTGCTAATTCAATAGCTTGCATTTTAGCGGCTGATTTTGTTTTTGCAACACCATTACCGGTTGCCCAAATGTAAGCGTTGGTTTCACCACCGGTTGCAGGGTCATATTTCATTTCATATTGCTTCATCCAAGAATCTTCAAGCATTTTCTCTAAAGGTTTATCACCGGGAAACACTCTCCAACCTTCTTCTTTACCTAAGCGTTTTGCTTCTTTTCTGGCTTGCTTAACTGCTTTGTCCTTGATTTGCTTTCTTAATTGTGCTCTTTCTTTTTTTAGCTCCTTACGCGATTTAATTTGACCAAAACTATCGGTAGGTGCAACACTGAATAATAAGAATAGTGCTGATAAAATAATTAATGCTTTTTTCATGATTAAATTGTTTTTAATTAATATTTGTTTTATTTATTTTTCTATATGAAAACCTTTGTAATATTAACGAATTTATCTATAATTCTGTATAAATGTAAAGGGTTCTTTGAGAAAATAACCTTTTGTTTATGTAATTGGTTAATTTTCATAGATAAAATTACCAATCGGTTTCTACATTTTGGCCGTAAAAATTGTATCTTTTCGTTTCTCCTGTAGCTTTTGACTTAAAAAAGATGGTTCCATCCATTGAAGGTTTGTTTTTTGAACTTGTTTTTTTCAAATCAATAGGCTCGTTTACCGTAATAATTAAATTATGAGTTCCTTTACCCGCAAACTCCATGTTTACATTATTAATTGTAACAGGAGGAAGTTTGGACCATTTTAAAACAACTTTATCTACAATAAAAGGCGCATCGTATTTTGAGCCAAGGGTCATATCCAGCTTAAAACTGTTTACATTATTTTCATCTTTATCCAAGGCTTTTAAAATAATATCTCCGCGTACAAATGCCTGCACCTTGTTTGATGTAATATCAAAATAAAAAGTTTTTTCAACACGGGTATTTCCAAATTTGTATTTTACGGTAATTTGATTGGGTTCATCTTCCATACAATCTTCATACTCATATTTAATGATTTGTTCATAGCCTTTTGTTGTGCGCGAAGTAATGCTTACACATTCAGAGTTTTTATATTTAGGCTTTTTCGAAGATGCATAATACTTTTCTCCGATTTTAAAAGCATAAATTAATTTACCGGGGGTATTTTCAATTGGAACTAATTCAATTGATTTAAGCATGTCTTTTAATCGGATAATGCCCATTTGAGCCTTTTCCTTACGCATATCCATAAAATAATCCGCCAAGTTTTGTAATTCTTTAATATTGGTGTAAATTTCATCAATTGATTTAATATTGTCAATATTATCAACAATTGAGTTTAGTTTATCACCCATCTCCTTATCTTGTTTTTCAAACTCGCGAATAATTTTTTGCATTTCTGCCTCGCTAAAAGGATATTTTACATGATAAGCCACCGTTATTTCCTTGGTTTTCTTATCCATAATTTTTTCCCAGTAATAATCTTCGGCTTTATTCAATGAAAGACCTTTTAACGCAGGAATATCCGCTGTTTGCAATGTAGATTTGTTCTTAAAACGTTCGATTGTGTTAATCACATTATTTTTGTTTTCATTTTCAATAGTGATTTCACTGGATGAACGTACATAAATTGCAACCGAATTCATAATTTCTTTCCGGATTTCGGGTAAAACCTGATTTTTGGCTTCGTCAATGGTTTTTCCTCTGCCCGTTACAATGATATAGTCCTTGATTGTAGCGTTTACCCAATCGGGTTTTTTCCTTTTGCTTTTTTCAATTACTTTTTCCTGCGCAAAAGTTTGAGTAAGCAAAACAGAAAATAATGCTACAAATAGTAACTTAAGGTAGTTTTTATAATTCATAATGTTTTGTTTTAATTAATTAATTGATACAATGACACTTGTCATCGTATCAATTCAAATTTATAATTAGTAGTTTTCAATAAACTCTAAATCATATTCCTCGGGAGCTTCACTACTTTCGCTTTGTGCATATTCGTGCCCAACTTGTTTGTAAGCAGCTACTTTCTCTTCGCGTGTTGCAGGTGGTGTTGCCTGCAAAACAAATTCTTCAATAGTTGTTGTATCGCCTTGCTCTGTTGCAATTTCCATTTGCAAGCTGTTAATTTGTTTTGCCAAATCCACTGCTTGATCATAACATTCAGTACCGGGTTGAACATTTAATAAATATCTTTTAGCTGCATCAA
>JAKIUH010000416.1 GCA_021647685.1 Bacteroidales bacterium | reverse complement strand
CCGCCTCTTTCTCCAGTTTGTTATCTGCCATATTTAAAATAATATTCAATGGATTTTTTAAATCATGAATAATTATGTTTGTCAAACCGTGCCGATATTCTTCCAATTCTTTTAATTTTGTATAAGCTTTTGAAACTTCTTCTGATTTAAGTTTGATTTCTTCGTTTTGATTTAAAATTTCCGAATTTTTTTCAACTAAAAGTTTATGCGTTTTTTGTATCTTTTTTTTATCTCTAAAAAATGAAATAGCAAAAAACAGGGTCAATAATAATAGTAATGCAATACTAATGTTAATGTAGCGCTGATTTTTAATATTTTGTTCTTTAAATTTATTTTCTGCTTGCAGACGACGGTTTTCCTGTTCTTTTTTTTCTGTTTCGTATGCAACTTTCAAATTTGTTAATTCATGAGCTGATTTTTCCTTATAAAATTTGTCACTGTATTGATTATACAATTTCATATAATGATAAGCTTCGCGATAATTTCCTGATAAAGCTAATGTTTGAGAAAAAATATCATAAAAATCAATCAATAGTTCATTAGCATTTACTTTTTGTGCAATGGGTTCAACTTTGTATAAATAAAATAAAGATTTTCCGTAATTTTGTTCTTTATTATAAACTTTTGCTAAACCCATATACCCATAAACAATAGCCCAGTTATCATTTATTTTTTCCGACAATTTGATAACTTCATTGTAATAAATGAGCGCAGAATCCATATTATTAATATCCAAATATAAATCGCCTAAAGCAGTATTTATATCAGCAATTAAAGAATAATATACATCCTTTTCGGCATATTTTTTTGCACTGAGTAAATAGAACTTGGCCGAATCGATCATTTTTTCATCAGAATACAATGAACCCAAACCCAACATCGTCTCACCTAAAACAAAATTATAATTTGCTTTTTTTGCAAGTTGCAAAGCTTTATGAAAATACTTTTTTGCCGATTCAGCATCCTCCATTTCTACAAAAATAGCCCCTAGCACATGATATATATGAGCAGCTGATTCAATATTTCCGGTCTCTTCATAATAGGTAATTACTTTCAGCAATATTTTTAAAGCTTCTTCATAATTTGATAAATTATTAAGTGTTATAGCATAACTTTGCATTAAAGAATATTTACGTACCTTATTTTCATAGGGAGTATATTCAAGCGCCTTTTTATAATATAAGGCAGCATTATTGTAATCTGCTTGTGAAGAATAAAAAAAACCGTAAAAGTAATATGCATTAGATATTGAAGAAGAATCCAGAGAAGCTAATGATACGACAATATTACTGTCTGCCAACTCCTGTGCTTTTGTTTGATTATTTTTACTTAAATAATATTGCGAAAGACTGTATAATGCTAATGATTTAGCACGCGGAATATCATATTCATCGGCTAATTTAAGCGCTTGCCGGGCATAAGAAAATCTTTTTTCAGGTTCCTTATAATATAAAGAGGCAAGTTTAGCCATGACTAATGCTTTATCTTCATCATTGGCAGTTTTAAGCACTGTTTCAAGGCTGTCAATATCTTTTTGAGCCAATAAATTAAAAGAGTTTAAAGGCACAAAAATAAAAAAAAGTATAGCATAAATTTTGTTCACGTATAGTGCATCTAATTTTATTAGAATGTAAAAATAAAAAACATAAGGAAAATAAAAAACTATTCTTATTGTATTCTTTTATAAAACAGCAATATATTGTATATTTAAAACTTTATCAATAGAAAAATAATAACTAATGAAAATTTTCATAGTAGCAGTGCTTTTCGTTTTTTTTGCAAATAACATTTTTGGTCAGAAAAAAACTTTACCAAAATGGTTATTAAACCCAGATTACTATAATAATCCTGAATATGCTATTGGTATTTCAGACCCTCTACCTGACAGCACTATGGCTTTTGAACAAGCTAAAAATAGAGCTTTGTTAAATTACGGAATATTTCATAAAGGGAAATATGCTTCTTTAACTGCTGTTTCTTATGCAAATACATTTCAAAACAACTTTAATATGAATAATTTAGAAACTATTTTATTCAGCAGTATTCTATCGGCAAATTTTGCAATAATTGATTCGTTTGAAATTATCAGGAAAGATTATTCCGCTTATGATGAATGTTTTGTTTTACTGCGTAAAACAAAACTATTGAAAACAAAAGCGGATACATTAAAGTTTTCACTGGTCAGGCAAACTGCATTTTATAAAGATGATGCAGGAATTCCTATTTCAACAGACGAACTTGAAATTAAAGCTCTCATTAATCATAAAGCACTTATTTATTATAAAGCTTCGAGGGATAT
Organism: Bacteroidales bacterium; assembly: GCA_021647685.1. Classification (GTDB taxonomy): domain Bacteria; phylum Bacteroidota; class Bacteroidia; order Bacteroidales; family NBLH01; genus NBLH01. The sequence continues at coordinate 1,269 of JAKIUH010000416.1, read as the reverse complement.
ACTTTCAAAATACAGTATTGTTTCACAATTTAGATACAAAACCCGGTGGAAAACATTTGAAGTAAAAAATAAGTACCGGAATTACTCAAATAATAGTATAAAAGAGCAAGAAACTTATCAATGTTCAGAAAATTTAAATTATGGAGTTTGGGCGGCTTTTATGTACGCACTATCAGACCAAATAAGTATCTATTCGTCACTAAATGAAAATATTATCCAACGCCTTGTGAGTATTCGTCAAGGAAATTTACAAAAAGAAATACTAGCCTCAGAGCTTGAAATATTATATAATACAAAAAAAATTGAAAAGCAAAATATAGATATTCGATTAAAAAGCTTGGAAGTAGCTGAAAATAAATTAAGTATTAAATTGTTCAAAAAAAAATTGATGCAAAACATTAATTATTCTCTACCGGCTTTGAGCAGAAAAGATAGAAAAATACTTAAAACCATGCAGAAAGAGCAATGGCAAGAAATAAATGCAGAAAATATTAAACAAGCATTTTATATTCAAAAATTATATCAAAATAAAAATAACTATATTCATAGCGAAACCAAAACAAAATCAGGAAATATCGCTCTGGGTATTATACACGGCATTTTAATAGCCCGATTAGATTTAGAAACTCAAATTAAAACCAAAATAGTGAGTGTTAGTAAATTAGAAACCGGAACGAATATTAACTCTGTTATAAAAAATTCAAAATCAGTGAGCAATGCGAACACTAAAAATATATTTCCTTACTTGTTTTTTATTAAAAAAATCAATACAAATGCTTATTTAATTAATACAAAATTGTTTTATAAAATAGCCGATTAAAACCTCTCAAACTCACTATCATCAGCATCATCTAAATCTAATTTGAATCCCTTATTGTCTTTATTAAATTGCTTATTTTCGGGTATTATTTCTTTTGATATATCTTTTTTATTTTCATTTTTAGTTTTTACAACTGATTCAGCGATTTCTTTTTGAGTATGAACAGAGTTTTTTGGCGGCTTATCAAAAAGTAGATTATTTTCAGGCTTTACAAAAATGGTTTTGTTCACCGTTTTAAAATATGATATACTATCACTTAAAAGAATAGCCTGAGCCGATAATTCTTCGGCACTTGTAGCAAGTTGTTCCGAATTATTCACATTTTGCTGTGTAACATTATTTAATTGTCCCATTGCATTATTTATTTGAACAATACCACCAAGCTGTTGAGTGCCGGATAATGCGATATTATCAACCAGTTCAGAAGTTTTTTCAATCTTAGGAACCAC